>JAUIKJ010000403.1 GCA_030430835.1 Candidatus Hydrogenedentota bacterium | reverse complement strand
GACGACGGTGATGCCGTCGTCCAACGCGAGGGTGCGCGCTATCTCAATGTTGACCCGGGCGGTATCCCGGCGCTCCCGGCGATCGACAAAGAGAATATACAGCGAGCGCGCCATGGTGCCGATAACCGGCCACTTGGCCATGTCGCCCTGGGCCACGAAGCCGCATCCGGTCTGGTGCACGAGCAGAAAGATGTCCATGTAGGAAAGGTGGTTGGACACCAGATAGAAGGGCGCCTTCGGCACGGACCCATGCACGACGACCCGCATGCCCACGATACGGGCGAAGCCCCGCGCCCAGAGGCGAAACCACCAGCGCCGCCAGCGCCGGTCGCGGCGCTCGTCCCAGAGGGCGACAGGCCAGTACAACAGCCGCAGGCCCCAGAGTGGAAAGGTCCACGCGAGGACAAGAATCAGGCGGGTCCAGCTCCGCAATGCGCCCATGGGTTCTCCGTTTCAGGTGGCGGAGAGTCTAGCAACATCACGCGCGATTGTGTAGGCCGGCGTAGACCCTATTCGCTCCACTCGGCGGCGGGTGGCGTGGCAAAGTCGGCGTAGCGCTCGGCCACGTCGGCCTTCTCGACATCGCCGGTGTGCACGTACACACGGTAGTTCATCGTAAGTTGCTCGCCCTCGGGAATGGTGTAGTCCCCGTTTTCCGCGGGCAGCAACGGCTTGTTGTAATCCTTCTCGCCAAAGTAGGAATAGCCGAAGCAGTTGGCGCCCATCAAGCCGTAGCTGCGCACGTGCCAGGACGTGGGGTGCCGCAAGTTCGTGGGGTGATCAAAGACCGCAAGCCCACGCCAGCCCGCGCCTTCCAGTTCGCCGGAGTAGTCGCACCAGGCCGCGGGCTTGCCCCAGGTGTTGGGCTCGCCAACGTCGCCGTGGGCATTGGTGATGACGCCATGTTTGTAGGAAAGCTCAGGACGCATGCGCACGGCCACGAGACCGCCTTCCTTAGTGTCGCCGAACTTGGCCGCGCCATGATCCGCCGTGAAGGTGATGCGCACATCGAACAGACGGGCCTTCGCCGGCGTGGCGTAGAAGCGGTACTCACGCTCTTCACTGACCACCGAGTCGCGGTCGTTGTTCAGCCAGGTGTTCTTCGCGCGGATCCACCCGTAAGCGTCACCCGAACCCCAGGTCACGTCTTCGCTGCGCTGATAACCGGCCTTGCTGCCTTCATCCCAACGATCCGCCCCGTTCACATCGCCATAGGAACTCCACACACTCTTATGGTGCGGATGATCCTGCGCGAAACTCGGGGTGTCGTCCGGCTGCATGGGGTAGTCGCGGGTGATCCCCACCTCCCCCGCGGAATTCACGGGCCACAGGTAGGGCTTCTTGTTGTCGTTGGAATAGTGGTAGGTGGTGACGTGCTCGTCGTCGATGAACACGTCGATCGCGTCGGCATCGGCCTGCTTCTTCACCACCACATGCGGCGTCCATTCGTTGCCCGCCGGCTCTTCGTGCAGTTCAAACTTGTGCTCGGTCTGCGGCAGCCCGCCTTCGGCGATGATGGTCAAGATCCCATCGCGTACCATGGCCGGCGAATTCCGGCCGGTGCGGGTGTGCATGGCGGTGATCCGTCCCACGGGGGCCGGGCCGTCATAGGGCACCGCAACCGGCACATCCTCGGTGCGCCAGTCCCCCACGCTGACCTTGACCAGTTTGCCATCAATCCCCTCGGCAACGGCACCCGACGCAGCGGCCAGGGCAAGGAGGGTCAGGAGGCTTTGGACGATCTTTTTCGTGGATTGGCGGGTCATGAGCGGTCTCCGAATGGTACGTCTGCAAAGGAACGAAAACTCCGCAGCACTGTAGCACACGCCCGCGAAGCCATCAATCGGCGCACCGCCCGCCGGATAGAAGCGCGCGACACCAGACTGCACAGGACACCCCGATCGCACGGGCGGGGTTGACTTGCATTCCGTATCTCTCGTACTGTTCATTCCAGTACGCTAGTTAACAATCTACGGAGAAAGCTAATGCGTGGAAAAAGCGGTCAGCAAGGATATCGGCTGTTCGGCGGACGCTGCTGGGTCCTGGTCTTGGTCCTGGCAGGTTGTGCGACGCCGCCCAGAATCGAGGACGAAAACCTGCGTGAAGCGGCCAAACACCTGAATGTGGCCGAGCGACACGTTGAGGAATGGGGTACGGCGACGGTATCTGAACTCTTCATCGTGAAGGACGTGGGCCAGTACAAGATCGACTATGACGCAAAGACCGCGGACTACGTGGCAAAGGCACGCGCGGGTCTGCAGGGTTCAGCGGCGCGCTCGCTCGAGCGGGCGATCGATTCGCGCACGAGCGTACAGAGCAACTTCGATGCAAACGAGACCCTCACCTTTCTCAACGAGACCCTCGATTTCGTGGAGCGCCTACAGGAAATGTTTCCACCCACACCGGAGGCGGCGGCTGCAGGCGCGGCCTCGGGAATCGCAAAGGCCGCCAGCGCGGCGGGTGCGGCGGCCCTGGGCCTGGATCCGAATACCGGCGTGATGATGCATGACTTTGTAACCAAGGCTGCCAAGTCCGAAGATGACACGGGTGCAACAGAAGGGGAAATGGAAGGGGAAGAAGAGGGCGAGGCGCCAGGTGGCGAAGGCGAGGCCGAGGGCGAGAATACCGGCAGCGCCGCATCCGGTTCCGACAAGCCAGCCTTTCTCTCGATTCTGGACCTG
>JAUIKJ010000402.1 GCA_030430835.1 Candidatus Hydrogenedentota bacterium | reverse complement strand
GAGCACGGGCTGCCGGGTCTCGGCGATGCGGGCGTCCTCTTCACGAAAGCGGGCTTCCTGCGCGGGGAACCAGGTGTAGATATGTGCGCGGTGCAGCTTGTAGAGCGACTCGCCGATGATCTCGGCGCCGGATCGGTTGACGCGAAGAATCTTGCCCTCGAGATCGTGGTAGAGAATGAGCGCGGGCACGGAGTCGAAGATGGTGCTGAGCTCGGCCGTCACTTCTTCACGGCGCTTCTCGGAGTCGCCCAACTTGCGCAGGGTCCGCCGGATGTTGCGCACGGCAGGGCGGAAGATGAACAGTCCCTCCAGCAACAATACGGTGAGGGTGATCCCCAGAAGGATGAGTTCGGTGCGGCGCAACCGGGCGACACGTGCGCTGGCTTCTTGCTCGTACTGCAGCACGATTTGGTCCATCCCGTCGAGGAAGGCACGCTCATTCTGCAGCAGTGCCGCCACCGCGGCGGTATGGGAACCGGGCACCTCCAGAACAACTGAGGCCGCCGCCACCATCGCGACACGGGCCGCGTCGACCGCGTCGTACATCTGGTCGACGGTGGCACTGTTCTCGCCATGCAGTCCCTGGCTGCCGTCGCGGGTGCGCAGCGCCCTGTGGGCGGCTTCCCATTGCGCGAGGGCGTCGCGCAGATCCTCGCGGCGCGATGTGCCGTCGACGCCGTCCTCCAATGCAAGCGCCGACATGACAATGCGCTGGCTCAGCATGCGCTGACGGCCGGCAACGTTGATGACCGTCGAGTCGTCCGCCTGCAGCGCAATCACGGCCTGAACGAGGACCTGCCCGGCGATGGACAACAGGGCCACGGTACCCAACGCAAGAATATAGAGTTGGGTCAAGCGCCGCGTGCCGGGATACTGTGGAGAGGATTCCATCGTGCTTCACAAGGGGGCCGGGCGGGGCGTCGGCGCTATGCCGGCGCCACCCGCGCGACCAGCCCTGATTGTAGGGGAATACGCGCACCCATGTCGCGGGCCTGCAAGAAACGGAAGCGGCGCGTGGCCGAACAGGACCACGCGCCGCGGGATGATACTGACTGCCGATTGGCATCATTAGCGCCGGCGGCGGCCGCCCGACTTTCGCGCTTCCGGCTTCAAGGCCGCGATGCGTTCGACGGTTTCCGCGGTGCTCCAAACGTCACTCGCGATCATGCGGTAGTTGACGAAGGCAGCTTCGTAGCCATCGTAGCCGGGCAGTTTCGCGGCGGCGGTGGCGTCCGCCGCGACGACAACCTCGAAACCGGATTCGATGAGGTCGCGCATGTGCGATTCCACGCAGAGGTTGGCAGACATCCCGGCGAGCAGGATTTGATGGATACCGGCCTTGCGCAGTTGCAGTGCGAGGTCGTTGCTCTCCGGGCCGTAAACCTTGTGAGGACTGGCGACCACGGTGGCGCCATCATTGATGTAGGACTTGTAGCGTTCCAGCCAGTCGGCGCCGGATCCGGTGTGCCCTTCGGTGTCCAGTGGGCCAGGGCGGTCGAACATGCCGATCTGGTGCATCAGCGTTTCCAGGGCCCCCTCAAACTTCCACTGGTGATCGTGGGGGTAGTAGTAGTGGGGACTGATGAAGACGGGCACGGACGCTCCCTTCGCGGCGGCGAACAGCGACTCGATGTTTTCAACCGTCTTGTTCTCGGTAACGCTCTCGCCCACGACGCCCCAGGCGACGCCTTCCGGACTGAGGAAATCGTTCTGCGGATCGATAACGACCAGGGCAACATGGCCCGGCAGCAGCGCCACGCCCGGCCGCGGGATGGGTGCATCCGCGCGGGGGCCGTCGATGTAGTGCACGTGTGCCATGGCCTCCTCCGCGTGAAGCGCAGGCGACAGCATGCCCAGGATCAACAGGGTCAGGACAGCGTGTATCGGGTGGGGTTTCATGGTGTTCATAGTCTATCTTCCTACTTGGGTTTGTGAGTGCCGTTCTCCCGGCATCACGGCCGGGGAGGTGTCGGGCGTCAACGAATGGCGTCGATGCCTTCATGGGTATCCGGCCGGGGTCCGGGCGCTTTCCAGTGGAAGCGCCGCTCTTCCGGGCGGATGGTGACGTCGTTGATACTGGCCTCGCGGCGGCGCATGAGCCCGCTCGCGTCGAACTCCCAGAGCTCGTTGCCGTAGCTGCGGTGCCATTGGCCGGCGGCGTCGTGCCATTCGTACTGAAAGCGCACACCGATCCGATCTTCCGTGAAGGCCCACAGCGACTTGATGAGACGGTAGTCAAGTTCCTGCCGCCACTTATCTTCGAGGAAGCGCTGAATCTCTGCACGGCCCGTGATGAACTGATCCCGGTTGCGCCAGACACAATCGGGGGTGTAGGCGCGGGAAACCGCCTCCGGGTTGCGCGAGTTCCAGGCATCTTCGGCCGCGCGGACCTTGGCCGTCGCGCTGACCAGGGTGAAGCGCATGCCGCCTTGGGGGGACGTGGTCATGTTGGTTTTCCTTTCGCCCACCGGGACTAGTGGCAGGTGCCGGTGCTGCATGCCGGCGTTTCGAGCGTGGGCATTTTTCCGGCGGAGCGCCTCGACGGTTTGCGCGATCAGGTCTGCGGCCGCGGCGTCACCGCGGCGCTGCCGCTCGGCGAGGCCGATACGCTGTTCACCGGCTCGCCGCATGACGGAATGCGTCCGCTCAGCGAGCTGGCTTCCTGGTCGGTGAGCTGAAACAC
>JAUIKJ010000021.1 GCA_030430835.1 Candidatus Hydrogenedentota bacterium | reverse complement strand
GTCGCTCTTGTCCCCGGCTTGCCAGCCGCCGCCGTGAATCCAGAAGATGACCGGCAAGCCCGACCCGCCGTTCTCCGGCGAATAGACGTCGAGAACGTGCCGCTCGTGGCCGTCCTTGTAGCGCACCGTGTGCCCGATGCCCAGCACCCGGCCCGTCTGCGGATGCCAGCCCGGTGTGAAATCGCACACGCCGACGGTAATCCCATCCGCCTCATCGCGCCACGCCAATTCCGGCACTTCCTGCGGCGCGCTCCACGCGCCCCCACCCTCGCGCGTCACCGTGCTCAAGCCCGAGAAATAATCCGACGCCGACAGGAACCACTTCTGCAGCGTCATCAGCGCCGCCGAATCTTCCCCCACCACCGCCGCCGGAATCGCCGTCGCCCGCGGATGAAACCAGCACCAGTCCCCATCGAAGTCATCCAGCACCACCTCGAGTTCATGGGTATAGGGCAGCGGCTCCACGGCCTGCGCCAGCGTGGCGAAGCAAAGCGCAACGAGCGCAGCGGAAAAGAATTTGGTCATCACAGTAACTCCTCAATCGTTCCTCAACGCCTCGTTCGTTCCTCGTCCCAGAATTCCATTCTGGGACGCACTGGCCCGCGAAGTTGTACTTCGCGAACTGCGCGTTCGGCTTCTCGTTCCCAAGCTCCTGCTTGGGAACGCCATTGTCTTCGAAGCTCCGCTTCGTCATCCCGCAGCGAAGCGGAGCTTCGCGTGCAAGTGCGTTCCCAAGCAGGAGCTTGGGAACGAGGGGAATTGCGGCGCAATCTGTCATTACGACCGAAACTGCCTTGTCATTACAACCGCAATCACCCTGTCATTTCGACCGGAGGGAGAAATCTTGGACCTCTCCCGATGGTCGAGGTGACACGTGATCGCGGCATCGAGTCCGGCGAGGCTACCACCCCGCGCCGCTACAACAACCCCAGCGGGTGCACCACCTCTAGCCCCGTGCCTTCTTTCAGGTGGATGCTGCAGACGCTGCTTTCGGTGACGATGGTGTCGACGCCGGATTTTTTGAAGGCGTCGAAGAGGGGTTCGCCGACGGCATTCGCCAAGTCGTAGCCGAGCGGGCCGTGCTTGAGGCCGAAGGTACCCGCCATGCCGCAGCAGGTGCCGGATTCGATGAACTCGACCTGTGCGCCGCGGCGGCGGAGCCAGTCCATCGCACCGTCGCCGAATCCGAGGGGACGCTGGTGGCAGGAGCAGTGGAAGCCGAAGCGGCGACCGGCGAGGTCCTGCGGCTTGGGCGCGTCGTCCGCGATTTCCATGAGGTATTCGAAGAGCTCGAAGCTGCGCCCGGCCACCTGTTTCGCGCGCGGGTTGCGCGGGAGAATCTTGGGGTAACTCACCTTGAGGCAGTAGGCCGCCGTCGGTTCCGTGGCCACGATGTCGTAGCCCTCGGCGACATAGGGCGCGAGGTGTTGCACGTTCTCGATGGCGACGTCCTGCGCCTTGTCGAGCGCGCCGTAGCCGATGTAGGGGTAGCCGCAGGCGCGTTGCGGCGGCAGCACGACTTCACAGCCCTGCGCCTCCAGCGCTTCGATGGCCTTCAATCCGAGTTCCGGCGCGTTGTAGTTCGCGTAGAGATCATAGAAAAAGGCCACGCGCCGCTTCGGCGTGTCCGTGGTCTTCTTCGGCGTGCGCGCGTTGAAGCGCTTCACGAGCGTCTTCCGCGCGAAGGGCGGCAGTTCGCGCCGCCGGTCGATGCCGGTCGCCTTCTCCATCAGCCAGCGGAAGGCCGGATTGCGCAGGCTCCAGTTCGATAGCGGTGCGCCCGCACAGCCCAGCTTCGCCATCGGCTCCGCCGCCATCAGTAGCCGCGTCGTAAAATCCGGCGGATGCTTCACGGCGTCGCGCCGCTTCACTTCGGAGATCATCGTGGGCATGTCGATCTGCGCGGGACAGATCTCCTTGCAGAGTCCGCAGGATATACACAACTCCGCGAAGTCGCCTGCCGTCTCCAGGCCATGCACCTCGGCGGTCCAGGGGATGCCGATGGGGCCGGGGTAGATGTGACCAAAGGTGTGCCCGCCGACCACGCCATAGGTCGGGCAGATGTTCATGCAGGCGCCGCAGCGGATGCAGTGCAGCGCTTCCTTCATCAGCGGGTCTTCGCGCATGCGCGTGCGGCCGTTGTCGAGAACGATGATGTGCGAGGCGCGGTTCTCGCCGCCTTCGCCGAGGGGCGACCGCCCGCTCATCCAGGTGACGTAGGTCGTGGGCATCTGACCGACCGCGCTGACCGGGTGCGCCAGCACCATCATCAGCGCTTCGTCCACGGTCTCGACGATCTTCTCCATCCCCACGATGCAGATGTGACACTTGCCGATGGAGGAGACGAGACGCGCGTTGCCCTCGTTCGTCTCGATGACAATCGTGCCCGTCTCGGCGATGCCGACGTTGGCACCGGTCATGCCGATGTCCGTGTTCAGAAAGATCGGCCGCAGGTAGCTGCGCACCACGCGCATAATTTCGTCGATATCCGGCGGCACTTCCTTGCCGGTGGCCTTCGAGAAAATTTCGGCCACGTCGTCGCGCATCTTGTGTACCGAGGGAAAAACGAGGTGGTAGGGCTTCTCGTCGACCAACTGGATGATCAGCTCGCCCAGGTCCGTCTCCACCACCTGCAAGCCCGCATCGGTCATGTCATAGTTGATCTCGATCTCTTCCGTCGTCAGCGACTTCGATTTCGAGACCGTCTTGTAGCCATGTTCCTCGGCGATGGCGAGCGTATGGCGGATGGCGTCGGCGCCGTCCCTCGCAATGAAGACCTTCGTTCCGCGGGCTTCCGCGTTCGCGGTGAACTGCGCCAGCAGCGCATCCTGGTTCGCGATGCACTTTTCCTTGATTGCCTTTACTTCCGGGCGGAAGGCCGCGCCCGTCGGCATCGTGTCCAGGCGTTCCGTGCGCTTATCGCGTCCGCGCTTCATGCAGTAATAAAGCGCGTTCCGCTGCTTCGGATTGTCAATCGCCTCGGTAATCGCCGCCTCGAGTTTCGCCTTGCGTTCACTCGCCATGGCCACCCCCAATCACCACCGCGTGCATCGTTTCCGGACCATGCACGCCCAGGGTCAACACCATCTCGATGTCGCCCGTGCGGCTGGGGCCGGAGATAAAACTCAGCGTAACCCCCTTGGGGTGTTCCTGTATCGCCTCGCGAATACGCGGCGCGGCATCGAGCAACTGCAACAACATCTGATTCCCGTCCACGATACCGATGTGCGTGCGCGGCAGTCCGGAGACAATGCGCACCGCGTCATTCGTACAGACCTCGGCCAGGGTGCCTGTCTCCGCGATGGCGAAGGCCGCGCCGGTGATGCCGATCTCCGCGCGGTCGATCAGGCCCGGCAAGTCGCCGGCGGGGTACGGTTCCTTCAGGAACTCGATCTGATGCTCCGCACAGTGCGCCTCCACCCGCGCCAGGATGGCCGCCGGGATCTGCGCCACGGCCACGCATCTCGGCGCCGCATCGGCGATGATCCGGCAGATCGCCTCGGCCGCGGCAACATGGTCTGCCACGAGATGCGGGTGTCCGGACACCGCCTTGAGGTTGCGGGCGAAGTCGTCGATTGCCGTTTCGGGAGTCGTGGTATTCATGGGCCGAGACCACCCTAACCACGCCGAAGACACGAATCAAGAATGCCGCGTTGTGCCGGGGCGCATCATCCGTTGTATAGTCAGGGCCGACTTGGAGATTCACCCATGGCAGAAGAACTGAATATCGACTTCGACCGCTTCGGCGAGATTTACGTCGGCACCCTGCGCGGTCCCGACAAGCTGGATGCCTTCACCTGCGACCGCTTCGGCGAGTTGCTGGCCGCGCACTTGGCGGAGCATGCGGCGACGCCGCTGCTCCTGAACTTCAGCCACATCAACTACCTGAGCAGCGCCGCGCTCCGCGAACTGATCCGCGCGCGTACCGCGCTGCAGGAAGTCGGATCGACACTGCGCTGCTGCGGCCTCGGCCCCGATACGCGCCTCGTCTTCGAGATTACCAACCTCGACAAGGAGTTCGCCTGCGACGAGGAATGGCAGATCCGCGTCCGCGAAGCGGCCGACCGCTTTAACGCGGCCCTGGAGGCCTAGCCGGGGGGCAACGCGTACGAAGGAAAGGTGCCATGACGATACGGATCCTCATCACCGCGCTCCTCCTTGGATTGGGCCTGACGGCCTGTTCCGGCAGCGCCCCAAAGGAATCCGCCAACGTCTTGAACGTTGGCAACCGTTCCGAGGTCCAGGATCTGGACCCGCAGATTGTCTCCGGCATCGCCGAACACCGCGCGCTCTCCGCCATGTTCGAGGGACTGGCCACGCTGGATCTGCAAACGATGGAACCCGTCCCCGCCGCCGCGGAATCCTGGAGCGTTTCCGAGGATGGCCTGCACTACACCTTCCAACTTCGCCCCGGGGCGAAATGGTCCAACGGCGATCCGGTTACGGCGGAAGACTTCGTTTGGTCCTGGCAGCGCATGCTGACCCCCGCGCTCGGCGCGGAATATTCCTATCTGCTCCATTGCATCCGGAACGCCAAGGCCTACAACGACGGTAGCCTGACCGACTTCGCGGAGGTCGGCGTGAAGGCCACGGGACTGCATACGCTTGAGGTGACGCTGGAAGCGCCCACGCCCTACTTCCTCAGCATGCAGACGCACGTCGCGTGGTATCCGGTGCACCGCGCCACCATCGAAGCCTTCGGCACGATGACGGATCGCGGCAGCGGCTGGACGCGTACCGGCAACCACGTGAGTAACGGTCCCTTCAAGCTCCTCGAGTGGCGGCCGGACGAAGTCCTCCGCACCACGCGCAACGAGCATTACTGGGACGCGGCGTCGGTAAAGCTGGACGGCGTGAACTACTATCCCATCAGCAACGAGCAGACCGAAGAGCGCAGCTTTCGCTCCGGGCGCTTGCACCTGACTTACAGTATTCCGATGTTCAAGATTGACGAGTACCGCAAGACGCAGCCCGAGGCCCTGCAGATTCACCCCTATTTGCAGACCTATTTCTACCGCTTCAACACCGCCGCGCCGCCCTTCGACGATGTGCGCGTGCGGCAGGCCTTTGGGCTCGCGGTGGACCGCGAAGCGATTGTGCGCGACGTGTTGCAGGCGGGCGAGCGGCCCGCGTGGTTCTACACCCCGCCGGATACCGCGGGCTACACCTGCGACTACAAGGTCGGCTTCGACATCGACCGCGCGAAGGAACTGCTGGCCGAAGCGGGCTATCCGGACGGGGCCGGTCTTCCCGCAGTCGACCTGCTCTACAACACCTCCGAGACCGACAAGATCATCGCGGAAACGGTGCAGCAGATGTGGAAGAAGAACCTGAACGCCGACGTGCGGCTCTTCAACCAGGACTACAAGGTCTACCTCGCCACGATGAAGACGCTGGACTACAACATCGCGCGATCCACCTGGCTGGGCGATGTGCTGGATCCGGTGAACTTCCTCGAATGCTTTCTTGGCGGCGAGGGGAACAACCGCACGGGATACGCGTCGGACGAATTCGACACCGCCATCCGCGCGGCCTACGCCGAAGCCGATACCGCCACGCGTCTTGCGTATCTCCAGCAAGCCGAAGCGCGCCTGCTCGAAGACGCGCCCATCACCCCCGTCTACTTCCAGACCCAGAAATTTCTCATGGCACCCGAGGTGCGGGGGCTGGTGCCCAACCTGCTCGGGCTCTTCCGCTGGCAGGACATGGCCCTCGCGGCACCGGCACAGTAACCGCTTGCAAACACGAGTACATCGGCGCTGCGGGATTTGTTAGGATCGGGTTAGCACACAACCTTGGAAGGGGAATTCGTGCGCCTGATCACACGTCGTTTACTCGTCTACTTCGTTGCACCGCTGGTGCTTGGCCTGAGCATGGCCGGCATGTACTTCTCCGGCAACCTGGTCCTGCAGCGCATCATCTGCCCCAAGCTGCCGCCGCTGCCGCCCGACAGTTGGCGTGAGTTCGGGCTCCTCGAGAACACACAGAACCTCATTCTCTTCCTGATGCTGGTAATCACGCTGGCCGCGTTTCGGCGCACGCGGCTGCGCTTCGAGCGCGTGGCCTGGGGGGCGCTCGCCTTCTTCGTGGCCTTCGTCTTCCTGGAGGAACTGGACTACGGCGTGCACTGGTATCGCCTCGCCACCCTGGATGCCCACGTCGGCTGGTTTACTCCGGCGGCCGAATGGGACCCCGCACTGGTCGCTCAAATCAACACCGCCGCGCCCAAGGTGAACCTGCACAACCAGGGCTTCACCGACGCCTTCAAGGTCCTCGGCGATTCCGCGATGATTTTCTTCTTTCTTATGATCCCCTGGGTCGGCCCCGTGTTTCTTGCCCGGTTCGGCGATCGGCTTCCTGCCAGTGCTGGCGCCTGGCTGCGCTACGTTGCGGCCGATGGCGCCGCCGTGTTGACCCTGCTCGCAATGTTGATCGCGCGCTTCATCATCCATGAACTCGGCGAGCGCGGCGCCGGGGTACTCGTAATCGACGGCATGCGTGAGCCCGGTGCGATGGAATCGAATCTCTCCGAGTTTCGAGAACTCATTACCTACTATCTCTTCACGGTATATCTCTTCGTGATCGTCTTCCGCCGCCGTTCGCCCGGGGCCGAGCGAAACTCCGACTCCGCCGTTCCGGTCCACTAGACACCGATTTCCTCCTGGAGGCGTGTCATGCATTTTCGTAGCCTGCTTCGCTGGAGCATCGTCACTGCCCTTGGTGTCAGCACCCTTCTCGCAACGCCGGCGCAGGCGCAATACCTGCGCGAGTCGCTGGCGTGGATTGGTACGGAGATCCCGGGGCACCTCGTTCAGAATCACACCCAAGTACAGCCCGACCCCGCGGGACACTGGCGTGTTACATTCCTCCCGAGCGACTGGCCGAACATCACCTTTGCCGCGCCAGAAGGAAGCTGGGACTGGTCCGAGTACGCTGGTCTCGGCTTCGCCCTGCGCAACCCGGGCGAGGAGAAGCTGCGCGTATCCATGCGGATCGACAATGCCGGCGCGGACGGCGCCCAGCATTGCAATACCGCCAGCGAGCGCCTGGACCCCGGCGAGGCACGCAACTTCGAAGTGCTCTTCCACACGGGCGAGGTGTCCGTGCTGTGGGGTATGCGCGGCGTGCCGCGCGAGCCGGATCGGGCGAAGGGCGACGTGCTGGATCGCGCCGCCGTGGTCGCCTTCCAGCTCTTTTTGTCCAAGCCTGAGACGCCGCACACCCTGCTGGTCGAGGACATCTACCTCATACGCCGGGGCCATCAGGACGCCACGCCGGTGCCCTTGCCTTTCGTCGATCGCTTTGGTCAGTTCATTCATGACGACTGGCCGGGGAAGGTGGGCAGCGAAGAGGAACTCATCGTGCGCCGAGACGAAGAGCGCGCCCGCTACGCCGACATGCCGGTGCCCGAGGACTTCGATACCGATGGCGGCTGGAAGACCGGGCCGCAGCGCGAAGCGACCGGCTGGTTCCGCACCGAGGAAGTGGGGGGCACGTGGTGGCTGGTCACGCCCGAAGGACGGCTCTTCTTCTCCACCGGTATTGACTGTGTTGGCACTTGGCGCCGAACCTTTGTGGCTGAGCGGCAGCATTGGTTCGCCTGGTTGCCGCGCGAGGATGATCCGCGGTTTGGCAGGTTCTATGGCATGCGATCCGGCGCGCACAGTATGGCCGAACGCATCAACGGCGAAGGCCTGACCTTCGGTTTCTACCCGGTCAACCTGGTTCGAAAATATGGCCGTGACTGGCAGGCGCAATGGCGCGCAATGGCCTATGCCCGCCTCAGGGCCTGGGGCTTCAATACCATCGGGAACTGGTCACAGCAGGATATTCTCGCGCAGTCGCCCATCCCCTACACGGTCTCGACGACCATCGACAATGTGCGCGCGATCGAAGCCGCGACCGGCTACTGGGCGAAGATGAAAGACGTCTACGCCCCGGAGTTCGAGCCGCAGGTGGACCGCGCGGTGAAGCAACTCGCCGCAGGCCACGCGGACAATCCGCGTTGCATCGGCTATTTCGTTGACAATGAACTCGCCTGGGAAGGCGTGAAGCGCGGCGCGATTGAAAGCCCCGCGAACCAGCCCGCGCGGATCGCACTGCTGGTCTTCCTCGAAGATCGCTACCGCACCCTGGACGCCCTGAATGCGGCCTGGGAAACGGACTTCACCGACTGGGCGCAGATCCGCCGCGAAGGCGGCAATCGGGACCGGATCGACACGGACCTCAACGACTATCTCCATGCCTTTGCGCGCCGCTACTTCGAGACCATTGCCGCGGCCTTCGATCGTTACGCACCGAAGCAGCTCTACCTGGGCTGCCGCTTTTCCATTGCGCCGGATCCCGTCGTGCGTGCTTGTGCCGAAGTGGCCGACGTGGTCAGCTTCAACCGCTACGCGCGCACGCTGTCGGATGCGAAATTTATACCCGCCGGCGCACCCAGCAAGCCCGTCCTGATCGGCGAGTTTCACTTTGGCGCCCTGGACCGCGGTATGTTCCACACGGGCCTCGTGCCCGTGGACTCTCAGGAAGCGCGCGCCGCAGCCTATACAGAATACGTCACCTCCGCACTGGAGCGCCCCGACGTGGTGGGAACCCACTGGTTCCAATTTGTGGACGAACCGCTGACCGGGCGTTACTACGACGGGGAGAACTACAATATCGGCTTTGTGGACGTGACGGACACGCCCTATCCCGAGCTGACATGCGCGGCGGCGGCACTCCATGCTAGAATGTACCGGCTTCGTTACGGCGTCACCGACGCCGCCCCCTGAGGAGGCAACGCGCTAACCTATGTCTTGGTGGTCCCGGCTCTATCGAAAACGGGACGAGGTTCATGCGGAATTGAGCCTGCTTGGATGCGCCGTCTCCATGGCCATGATGATCGCCCTGGTTGCACTGATCGCATGGCTGGCGCGCGCGCCGTGGGTATTCGGCACCTGACGGTGCCCACCGAGCACCGCGTGCCGCGCCGGTACCCGAAGCGATACTACGGCACCATGCAGTATCGTGCCGATCAAGTTCTTGGACATTCAGGAGTACACAGATGAACAAACCGCTTCTCTTCGGCTTCATAGGCATCCTAGTGGTCGTGCTCGGCTTTCCGCTGCTGGCCCAGGTCATGAAGGGCGGTTCCTCTTCGGGCGCTACCTCCGCGGGCACGACCGGCAGCACCACGTCACAAAGCAGCTCCAGCTACAGCGAACCCGCCCTGATTGGTGGTCCCGCGCTGGATGCAAACTCCATCGTCGGAACGAGTTGGCGTGTGGACACCGACCGGGGCGCGGTCACGGCAACCTTCAATCCGGGGGGCGTGGTGACGGCACAGCATGCGCTCGCCGGGACCATCAGCGGCAGTTGGCAACTCAGCGGCAGTCAGGTAAAAATCCAGGCAACGGCTTTCGGACAATCGGTGAATATCCCCCTGCAGATCAGCGGGGGCAGTTTGCTCTTTGAGGGGAAACCCGTCCAACGCCTCAACTAAAGGAATCCTATGGGACAGAAAATCGGACTCATTCGTGGTGATGGTATTGGCCCGGAAGTGACCGAGGCCACCGTGCGCGTGGTGGACGCGTTGGGACTGGGCTTCGAGTGGGTGCCGCTGCCCGCGGGTGAGCGCGCCGTGGAGAAGTACGGCGACGTGCTTCCCCAACGCACTATCGACGGTATCCTCGAGTGCAAGGTGGCCCTGAAGGGGCCCGTGACCACTCCGATTGGCTATGGCTTCAAGAGCGTCAACGTCCAGTTGCGCCAGCGGCTCAGCCTCTTTGCCGCGATTCGGCCCGTGCGCAGTCTGCCTGGGATCAAGACCCGCTATGAAGACGTCGATATCGTCGTGGTTCGTGAGAACACCGAAGGCCTGTACTCCGGCATCGAGAACGAAATTACCGAGGGTGTCGTCACTTCGCTGAAGGTGGCCACGCGGAAGGCGAGCGAACGCATCGCCCGCGCGGCGTTCGCCTATTGCTGTCTGCGCCGCCGCCACAAGCTCACGGTCTTCCACAAGGCCAACATCATGAAGCTCAGCGACGGCCTGTTCATCGACTGTTGCCGAAAGATTCACGAGACTGAGTTTAAGAACGACGTCGAGTACGAAGAGATGATCATCGACAACGGCTGCATGCAGTTGGTGCGCGATCCCACGCGCTTCGACGTGCTCCTGCTGGAGAACCTGTACGGCGACGTTATCAGTGATCTCTGTGCCGCGTTCGTCGGCGGCCTCGGTGTGGTGCCTGGTGCGAACATCGGGGAGGAGTGCGCGGTCTTCGAAGCGGTGCATGGCAGCGCCCCGGACATTGCCGGGAAGAACAAGGCGAATCCCCTTGCCCTCATTCGCAGTGCCGTCATGATGGTGCGCCACCTCGGCGAAGTCGAGGCCTATACACGGCTTAAGAAGGCCTACCACGGCATCCTCGAGGAAGGCCGCCCCGAAGAACTGACCTACGACCTCGGCGGCACCGCCGGCACCAAGGAATTCGCCGATGCGATCATTCGTCGCATCGACGGTTGATTCCGTTTATAGAACCGCGCTGCGGTTCTGTCTCATCGTCTTGGATACCCACGGTAGGCCGCTGTTCGCGGCCAACCGTGGGCTAGGATAGACAAGCGCTCCGCGCTTCGGCGCCCCAGTCTGTGCGCGTCATGCGTGTGCTTCGTGCTTGGCTCTCCAGTACTCGCGCGTCGAGCATGCGCTCCGCGCTTCGGTGCCCCAGTCTGTGCGCGTCATGCGTGTGCTTCGTGCTTGGCTCTCCAGTACTCGCGCGTCGAGCATGCACTCCGCGCTTCGGCGTCCCAGTATGTTCGCGTCATGCGTGTGCTTCGTGCCTTGGCGCTCCAGTATTCGCGCGTCGAGCATGCGCTCCGCGCTTCGGTGCCCCGCGTGGTGTGAGCGTTTCGCGGCGGCTTCGTACCTGCGCGATTCAAGCGCGGTCGCGCTTGCCTGTCATAGCCCCATGTAGTCCGCGCGGACGCGGACAACATGGGGGCAGCGGACCGCAGGACAACCGCAGCGCGGTTGAATAAGAAGTCTTCGAACGACCGGGCTATGCCGCTCACACCTGCCCAGGGAAACGGCCGGGGTACGGCGTGGGGACATAGAACTCGTTCTCGGGGCCATCGCTGAATCGGTGCAGCATCGTGTGGAAGATGATGCCGTACACGTTCATCGGGAAGGTGTCCGAATTTGGAAAGGCCGTGCCGTCGAAGTCGGCCGATCCCAGGTTACCCACGGCACCCAGGGGCCAGCGCTCAAACTGCACGTGGCCGTCCATGTACAGGATGTTGCAGCCGCCCGGCACATGATTGAAGTGTCCGTCGTCAGCGATGTTATCGCCCATCACATAGAGTTCGGACTGTGCTTTCGCCGAGGCGGCCGGGTTGTTGATGTCCGTGATGAGGAAGCGCTCGATGCCCTCGCGCAGGCGGTAGATCGTGTCGCTTCCGGCGTTGCCGAGCCCCGGGTTTACCGCCCAGTCCGCGTCCACGACAAAGGGATCGGCCAGAATGCGCTGGCCCTGCACCACCACTTCCGCCTCGAAGACCGGCACCTGCGCCGCTTCCCGCGTCATCGCCGGGGTGATCGTCCAACCAATGTAGGTGTAGGGATGGTCCGTGACCTCGCAGGGATCCACCCGGCCATTGTCCGCATAGGGCGCCACCCGGTTCGACAACGCATTGTCACTGCCCGTATTGCCACGGTCCCAAGTCTCCACGGCCGAAACGCCGTTCGGATTGCTGGGGCAGATCCCTACGTCGAGATCCGCGAGGTACTCCGGCACGATCTGCGCCGGATCATAGATCTGCTCCCAAGCCGAGATGGTCCCGTCGCAGTGGTAGTTTTTCATGCTGGGGAAGCGTTCGCCCCTGGATTCGTTCGCGTACATCTTGAACACCAGACCCATCTGCTTAAGGTTGTTCTGGCAGCTCGCGCGCCGCGCCGCTTCGCGCGCCCGGGCGAGCGCCGGCAGCAGAATCGCCGCAAGAATTGCGATTATCGCGATCACAACGAGCAACTCTATCAGGGTAAAGGCATTTCTGGGCTTCATCTGTATCCTTTCGGGCTGAACATTATCAAGATCAAAACAAAAAATTAGGATAGATTAAATATAAAACTAAGGTCAAGCCAGTTAATAAATTTGTCTTTATACCAATGGGGCCATGCCAATTGGACGGCCTGCAAGCGCGTGGTGGAAGGGGAGAGGCGCTTACGCGTCCGTCTGGTCGAGCGGCAGTCCGGCGTAATAGCCCAGGTCGGTGTCGGTGTGCAGCTTGGTGATGTAGCTGATCTGTCCGAGGTGGTAGGAGAAATGCTCCACCACATGCACAAGAATGCTGACCCCCGTTTCCTCGAAGCACTGCACCCGGCGCGGTGCCAGCAGGGTGTCCGGATCCACCGACTGCAATACGGCGCGGATATCGCATTCCAGCGCTTCGAGCATCCCAAGCAGCGTGGCCTTCGATAGCTGACGCTTCTCAGCGAACTCACTGTCGCGATCCCGGTCGTCCGGAAGCTTGCCCAGACCGGAACCGATCCACTGGCGCACGTTGCCGCAGAGGTGCACCACGAGATCCCCGGCACTCACGAGCTGGCTGTTCGGGCGGTGCCACAGGGCGGCATCGTCCAGACGTGCGATGCAGATCTTGATGCGAGGTACAAACTCGTCGAAGAGACGAAACTCCGCCTCACGCAGCAGAGCCGCGCCCACCGAATCGGTGCCCATCAGATCCCCAATCCCGGATCAGCGAGTGAGACTTCTTCCAGCAGCAGGTCTTCGCTTTCGTCGATGTCCTCATAGTCCGCGTAGACCCACGCCGAAGGCGGGGCCGTACCGGAGACATAGGCTTCCTGGTAGCTCCCGCCGCGTACCCCGGTAATACGATCGATGTCATAGAAGGTAACATCCGATTCCGGCACGTCGAACTCCCGCGGCGGCAGGCCCTCGTGGGCCTTCACCATGAAGTCCGTCCAGATCGGACAGGCCAGACGTCCGCCCGTATAGTTCGCACCGCGGCCCAGCGACCGGTTGTCCTTGTAGCCCAGCCAGACCACACAGGTGTAGTCCGCCGTAAACCCGCAGAACCAGACGTCGCGCGCGTCGTTGGTGGTGCCCGTCTTGCCGCCGCGCGGCCGTCCCACGGCTTGCGTACGCCAGCCCGTGGGACAAATGCCGCGGCGGTGATCCGCCGTCGCTACCCCTTCGAGCATGTGTGTGGTGACGTAAGCCACGGCCGGCGGAAGCGCCTCGGTGCGCCGCTCCCCCGCGTCGCGGTGGTTGTAGCGCACCAGCCCGTCGCGATTCTTGATCTCGTCGACCAGCACCGGCTCATAGCGCACCCCGCCATTAACAAAGGTGGAGTAGGCCGCGGCGTGGTTCAGGACCGTCGTCTCCGAGGTACCCAGCGCCAGCGTCAGGCCCTCGACATTGGTCTTGAGGCCGCAGCGCTCCATGTACGATCGCACCACCGGCACGGTCAATTGCTCCACCAGTTTAATCGCCACGATGTTCACCGACTTCTCCAGCGCCGTTCGGATTGCCATGGGACCGCCGAAGGTGCCGCCGAAGTTTTTCGGCGCCCAGGCCTGGCCGTTGCCCGCCATCCGCACAAAGGGCTCATCGATCACGACGGTCGACGGCGTCATGCCGTTGTCGATGGCCGCGGCCCACACAAAGGGCTTCACGCTCGAACCCGGCTGACGCATGGCCTGCGTCGCATTGTTGAACTTCTGCAGGTCGAAGTTGCGTCCGCCGACCATCGCGCGCACGAAGCCGCGGTTCGGCGGCCGGTTGTCCAGACAGACCAGTGCCCCGGACACCGGAATAAACTCGTCCGCCCGGCCCTGCGCCTCCAGCGCCTTGAGCTTCTTCTCGTCGAAGGCCTCCATTGCCGGGATCAGCGTCTCTTCCGCGGCGCGCTGCAGGCGCATATCCACCGAGGTGAAGACCTCCAGGCCATCCGAGAAGACCTCGTCCGCGGAGTACTGGTCCAGCAGGAAGCGGCGTACCTCTTCCACGAAGTAGGGCGCTTCAAAACGGTTCGGGGCCCAGGTGCCCTCGCCACGTGCACGCAGCTCCTTTCGCTCCTCCGGCGTGATGACCGACGCATCCAGGTCTTCCGCCAGTGCCGCTTCGTACTCTTCCTGCGTGATGAAATAGTTGTCGAGCATCTGCTCCAACACGATGTCCCGGCGCGTCTTGGCATTCTCCGGATTGTTGATCGGCTCGTTCTTGTTCGGTGAACGCAACAGCCCCGCCAGCGTTGCCGCCTCGCCCAGGGTCACGTCGCGCGAGCTCTTCCCGTAGTACTGGTACGATGCCGCTTCCACGCCGTGCGCACTGATGCCGAGGAAAGCCTGGTTCAGGTACAGCTCAAGAATCTCGTCCTTCGTGAACTGCCGCTCGATCTGCAGGGCGACGATTGCCTCGCGGATCTTGCGTGCGATCGATTGCTCGAAGCCGATCTGCAGGGTGTCGACATTGCGTGCCACCTGCTGGGTGAAGGTGCTGCCGCCGCGGATACGGCCCGTTTCCGCGATGTACAGCGCCGCGTTCACGATAGCGTCCGGGCGCACACCCTTGTGCTCATAGAAGATGTCGTCCTCCGTGGCGACAAAGGCCTTCACGAGGTGAATCGGCAT
>JAUIKJ010000401.1 GCA_030430835.1 Candidatus Hydrogenedentota bacterium | reverse complement strand
TACGCCACCCGGCCGCGCAAAGAGGCGGGGGTTGTCGTTATAAAAATCCTTGATCTCCTGATCGCTCACGGAAATACCCGCGTTCTTCGCGATCCGGTTGCGCATCTGCTCGAGAATCATGGCTTCGCGCAGGGAGTCGCGGAAGGCGGTCTCGCTCAGGCCGGCCCGCTGGAGTAGCGCATCCTCGGAGGACGCCTGCCCCGCGCGCGCGGCGGCATCACCCATCTTTTCCATCTCTTCGCGGTAGGCCGCATCGAGGTCGGAAGCGGACACCTGCAGGTTTTGCTTGGCCGCTTCCTGCAGCAGCAGTTCACGTTGCAGCAATTCACCGAGGCACCGTACGCCGGTGCGGACCCGATCCCCTTCATCCACCTCGGCGCCCCCGCTCATGATTTTGAGTGCGGAACGCTGCTGGCGGTAGAGCGCGAGGAAGTCCTCCCGCGACACGGGCTTTCCGTTGATCATGGCCACGGGTCCCGCCGGCACGGATCGCTCCACGATATCCATCGCCGAGAGGTCGGGCGCCTGGGCCTGTGCGTTGGCTGCCAGCATGAGCAGCAGACACATGACTGCCCCAAGCCTATTCTTCATCTACGGAAGCCTCCGGAATCGTTTCGGGTTCGGTGTCGGTATCGTCATCAGGCAACACAAGGTCGATTGCATCGCCCAGCAGCGAGGCGTCGGCCACGCCGAATTCTTCGAGCGCGAGGGCCTCGGCCGCTTCGCGTTTCTTCTTTCGTTTCAGCCGGTCATCCTCGGGCAACGGGAATTCCCGCTCGCCTACGCGAAGGAGATAGAGCACGAAGATGCCGGTTCCGGCATAGCCTACCACAAAGCTCAAGGCCACCGATACGAGTTGCGGCGGGCCGAATACCGCCTCCCAGCGCGCGAGGGCGAGGACGCCATAGACGATGGCGGCAAGCCACCCGGCAAGCGCGCCGCCGACCATGCCGGTCCGGTGCGGATCCAACACGAGCCAGTATTCTTCGCGGGGTTTCGGCTTGGCGAGACGCGGGCGATCGATCAGCTTTTTGGTGGTGGCAGTCACGGCATTAGACTAGCACATTCCGGCGCGCTTGCGAAGCCCCTAGACGAAGAACGGATTGTAGCGCTTTTCGATGCCCACCGTGCTGGAGGGCCCGTGGCCGACATGGACTTCGGTGTCGTCCGGAAGGCTGAATATGTGTTCACGTATCGCGTCCAGCTGCCGCTGCTTGTCCGCGTCGGTGGCCGTTCCACCCACGCTGCCAGAGAACAGGGCATCGCCGCTAAAGGCGACGCCGGGGAAGATCGCCGTGATCCCATCGGGGGTGTGCCCGGGCGTATGCACAATTCGCGCCGAAGTCTCGCCCAGGGTGAAGGCATCGCCCTGCTGCAGGACCCGGGTGCTACACCCCGCGACGGCCCCCTTGAAACTGTAGACCTCTTCGGGCTGGAAGCGATCGATGACCTCCGGCAGGCCGTCCACGTGATCCCAGTGGTCGTGCGTGATCAGGACGGTGCGCAGCCGAAGCCCGTGTGCTTCGAGAAAGGGGGCGATTCGCGGGTCACAGGCGCCGGCATCCACAAGAAGCGCCTCGCGGGTAGATTCACAGGCATAGACAAAGGCATTGGCCTCGTTCACCTCGAGCAGGAAATGGGCGAAGATCATTGCTTCATCCCGTCGGTGGTGGCACCGTCGAAGTTGGCCTGTCCCTCCGCACCGCGGAAATCGGTATGGGACAGGTTGGCGCGCCGAAAGATCGCGCGCTGGATCCGCGCCCCACGAAACACCGCCCCCGTAAGATCGGCGTTGCCCGGGCGGGCATAGTACAGGGCGGCACCACTGAAGTCCGCGTCGCGGCCCGTGCTGCCGACCATACCCGTGCGCTCAAGCGTGGCCTCGCAGAACTTCGCACCGGAGAAATCCGCGCCACTCAGGCAGGCCAGGCCCAGGTTGGCACCGCTGAAATCCGCAAGCCGGAGCTTGGCGCCATCGAGCATGGCACCCTGCAGGTTGGCACCGCGAAGACTTGCGCCGGAAAAATCCGCGCGGGACAGACGCCGACCGGAGAAATCGGCGCCGTCGAGATTCTGGCCAGAGAAATCCTGTTCCGCCGGCTCGCTGCCGATTCGGACCACATCGGGCTCGGGCGCGCTCACAATTCGTCCTGCCCTGTAGTGTTCTCTTCGAGCCAGTCGCCGTAGAGCGCGGTTTCTTTCACCGCCTGCTTTACGGCTTCGGGGGTTGCGTGAGCGCGATCCAGGTTGTTCACGAGGATCAGCCGCCGTGCGCCCGCGTGCTTCTCCACCGCGAGGGCGCAGTGGATCAGTTGTGCGTTGCGGCGAAGACCCCATTGCATCGCGTCGCTCGTTGGCTCGCCGCAGACGGTGAAGACCCGAATCAGTTCCTGGCCGTCCTTGCGGGTCACGGCCTCGACGTATACCGTCTGCCAGCGCGATTCCTTCACCTGCAGCCGAATGGATGCCCGGCCGTCGGCCTCGACCACTTCACGGCGCGGTGGCCGGTGACACGGGGCAACCAGTTCGGAGAGGCTGTAGTCGGCGGCACCGGTAACGCCCGGCAGCGCGATCTGCCGCAGGGCCTTCCCGACGGCATCGCGCACGTCCCGGGCCGCGGCACCTTCGACGAGAGGGCGCTCGAGTTCGGGCATACCCACATGATCGTACCGCTGATCGAGCACCTTGAGGGATACT
>JAUIKJ010000400.1 GCA_030430835.1 Candidatus Hydrogenedentota bacterium | reverse complement strand
ACAAGTTGACGTGGGCGTTGCCGGACCGGTCCGCATGCGCTATGCCACCGCCGAATCGCTCTCGGCTGGCCTCCGGGAATTCCGCCTGCCGGACCAGCAGGCATCGTCACCCGCCTGAGCGCAAATCGGCTATTCCGGTTCCCAATAGAATTTACTGATCGCCGCACGGATATCGTCAGGGGTCGCCACGACATAATCGACGTTGCGTCCCGTGCTGCGCTCGATATCTTCGATCGCGACGAGGTCCAGGGGATTCTGCATCGCGAGCACCATGCGGTTGCCGGAAGCCTCAATGGGTATGCAGACGTGCTGGTTCGCGAGACGCTCGGAGATCAGTTGCGTTGCGTCCGCATCGATGGATCGTGTCTCAAGCTGCACGAAGTCCACGCCGCACTGCACCGCCAACGCCTGTGCCACGGCAGACTGGGAGGCCAGCCCCTTGTCGATCAACATGGCACCGACATGCTGGTGCGGGTTTGCCTTCTGCACTTCGATCGCCTGATCAACCTCGGCCTGCGCCACCACCCCGGCCGTGACCAACAGTTCACCAATCGTTCGTTTGCCGTTGCCACTGGCCGTGCTCGAGGCTGCCAGCACGCGGGCAACCTGTTCCGCGGCGCTGAGGCGGTGTTCGCCGGATGCGAACGCGGATCCGCCCTGCGCGCCGCGCAAGGCCTCCAGCTCCGCGTGGGCGCTCTCGGCATCGCGCAGGGCCTCGGCCAGTTGTGTGGCCAACGCCGACTTGTTGCCGCGCGAACGCTCTTCGCCCAGTTCCTGCTCCAGACCGGCGGCCTTGCTGCGTGCGTCCTCAAGGGCCTGACGCAGTTGATCCGCTTCCTTGGCGTTCAAGCCATCCTTGAGTTCCGCGCGCAACTGCTCAGCTTCCTTGCGCAACGCAACGATTTCTTCGTCGAGCGCGCCACGCGCAGCCTGCTCGTCTTCCAATTTCGACGCCGCCGCCGCCAACTCGGCACGCAGCCCATCAACCTCGGATGCACTTTTCTCCGCGGATTCCGCGAGACCGCGCCATTCGTCGGCTTCGCCACGAATTGTCCGCAGTTCTTCCTGTAGTCGCGTGCACCCCGCTTCCGCCTCGGCAGCCCGCGCCGTCACGGCTTCCAGCGATTCCTCCAGGCTGGCCTTGTCTTTGTCCAGGCCGCGCTTGGCCGCCTCCGCCGCTTCCAGGGATTGCTTGAGCGCGGCGGTGGCTTCGTCGCCGACGGACTTCAACTGGTCGAGTTCTTCCGAAAGGGATTCTGCGCGGGCGCGCGCGGCGGCGGCATCGGACTCCATTTGGGCGCATTTGTCTTCGGCATTGCGGAGGGCATCCTGCAGGCCGGACTGTTCGCTGAGGCTTTGCTCCAGGGAAGCAAGCTTGGATTCGGCTTCCTGCAGCGCGGACTCGAGCTGGGCAATCTTCTCTTCTGCCTCGGCGGCGTTGCCGAGATTCGCCAACTGGTCCTGCAGAGATTGCAGGCGGGATTCGGAGGCATGGGTCAGGGCGTCAACGTCGGCCTGCCCTTTCTCGAGGGTGCCGGCACAGCTGCGCAACACCTGACGCGCATTGGCGATATGATCTGCGGCCGTATCACGCATCGCCCGGACGCGTGTCCGTTCCTCTTCGAGCGCCGTCTGAAGCCCGAGAATGGTCTCACGGTAGTCCGGTTCACCCATGCGGAAAGATACTCCTCACCCCTCACGACCACCTGCCCTAGCCATAGTTTAAATACTTTACCCCAGGGTGTCAATATGCGAATTTTGACACCACACCACCGCACCCCACCAAGTATTCCAGTTTTTAATACGCAGTATCTGGATCCCGTGCCGGCGACCCGGGTGCCGCACCCTCAGGGCAAGCAAACAGGGCGACATCCGTGCCCTCGCGAAGCGCGTCAAGCATTCGCTTCCGGTTAGCGGCTCCGGTACCGGGTACGGCTGCGTCGTCCTATCTCGATGAATTATAAGGATTTAGCCTTCCCAAGGGCGGTTGCGCACCTGTGACGCCTATGCTATACTCGGCCCGCTGGGAGTATAAAATTCCGTAAATCCCGGGGAAACTCTTTGCACTATGGCCGATATTCTCAGCCAGGATGAAGTTGATCTGCTGTTGAACGCGGTGGCCGAAGGCGACGCGCCGGCGGCGGAATCCAGCTCAAAGCGGATCGAATCCGATCAGAGCCTCACGGCCTACGACTTTCGGCGCCCGGAGCGTGTTTCCAAGGAGCAGCTCAAGGGGCTGCAGAGTCTCTTTGAGGCCTACGCCCGCGAAGTCAGCATCATTTTCCCGCCCTTTCTGCGCACCGTGGTGCGTGTCGACCTGACCTCCATCGACCAGCTCACCTATGATGAGTTCATACTCTCGGTCGCACGGCCAACCGCGCTCTCCGTGGTGAACATGGCGCCGCTGGAAGGCACGGCCGTACTCGAGTTAAGTCCGACGATGGTCTTCCCGATCGTCGACCGTGTGCTGGGCGGCAAGGGCATGACCCTGCCTGAGGCGCGCGAACTGACCGAGATCGAGGAACGCATTATCCAGCGCATCGTGATGATGATGCTCGACGCGTTGCGGCGGTCCTGGGAACAGCTGATCGAGTTTGAACTGAGCGTGATTCAGCAGGAAAGCGATCCGCTGATCGTGCAGATTGTTGCCGGCAGTGAAATGGTCATCCTCGTGGGCTACGAGGTGCACATCGGCGAG
>JAUIKJ010000399.1 GCA_030430835.1 Candidatus Hydrogenedentota bacterium | reverse complement strand
ATCCAGACGGAGTTTCCGCGGCGCGTGGGAGATCAGATCCAACATGCGGGTGCGATGATGCTGGGGCCCATGACGCCGGTGGCGGTGGGCGACTATTACGCGGGACCGAACCACATCCTGCCGACGGGCCGGCGCGCGCGCTATTCATCGCCGCTGACGGCAGAGGACTTCCGCAAAGTGACGAGTATCCTCTATTACTCCGAGGACCGCTTGCGCGCGCACTCGGAGGACATCATCGCCTTTGCCGAGGTGGAAGAATTGCAGGCGCACGCGCGGTCCATCGCGGTGCGCACACAGGATGAACCGAGCGCATGAACTACGGCCGTGAACTGCTGAAAGACGTGGAAGGCTATGTGCCGGGCGAACAACTGAACCGCCCGGACATCATCAAGCTGAATACGAACGAAAACCCCTATCCCCCATCGCCGAAGGTGCTGGAGGCGATTCGGGCGTTGACGGATGACGCGCTGCGGAAGTATCCGGATCCCGTATCACTGGCCTTCCGGAGCGCCTGCGCGGAGCGCTATGGTTGCGAGAGTGCGGACTGGATCATAGCGGGCAACGGGATGGACGAGCTGTTATCGCTGGTACTTCGGACCTTTGTGGATCCGGGCGACACGGTGGTCGCGACCTATCCAACCTACAGCTTGTATGAGATCCTGTGTGCGCTGCACGGATCGCCGCTCGAGTACATCGATCTGGATGACGACCTGCAACTGGCCGAGGACATGTATGTTGCGCGGGGGCGGCTCTGCTTCCTGACGCGGCCGAACGCGCCGACCGGCGTGGCCGCGCCGCGTGCGGACGTGGAACGCCTGTGCGAATCGTTTCCGGGCATCGTGGTGATTGACGAGGCCTATGCCGACTTCGCGGACGACAACTGTCTCGATTTCCCGGCGCGCTTCCCGAATGCGATCGTGATGCGCACCTTTTCAAAGTCCTTCAGTCTGGCGGGGATGCGGATCGGCGTGGCCATTGCCCGACCGGCGTTGATTCGGGAGTTCTTGAAGACGAAGGACTCGTACAACATGGACGCGGTGAGTCAGGCGGCGGGGCTGGCGTCGATGCAGGACTATGACTGGCAACAGGAAAACGTGGCCAAGGTACGCGCGACCCGCACGCGGCTACGCGCGGCGCTGATCGAACGGGGATTTGACGTGCCGGTGTCGCAGAGCAATTTCCTGCTGGCGCACTGGGCGGGGGAGCCGGCCGCGAAGGGGATCTTCGAAGCGCTCCGCGAGCGCGGGATCCTGGTGCGGTATTTCAACGCGCGACGGCTGACGAACGCGTTACGGATCACCGTCGGCACGGACGCGGAATGTGATGCGTTGTTGACGGGGCTCGATGCGATTATCGGAGACGCCGGGGCGTAGCGTAGTGCGCGGGCTGGTCTTGTTGTGCGTCTGGGCCACTACCCTTTCAGGGTAGTTCCAGCGCACGACCTGACCCAGGGTAGCCTCCCTCTGGTCGGCAACCCTGGGCTGGAAGGCAGTACACCTTCGGTGTACTCACTGTGTTCCGCCGCAATCCAATAATCTTCGGCCGTTCCACGCCCAAGCTTGAAGGCAGTACACCTTCAGTGTACCTTCTGTGGACCTAACCTCAGCGGCGCACAAGGATTCCGTCGCGTGGGCGCCTAGGGGCGTTGCTCGTCGTCTGGGTTGTTGTAGGGCGGCAGGTGATCTTCGCTGTCGCCGCTGGCGTCGTCGTCGAGCACGATGGGCTCCGGCAGATCGAAGGGCGGTGCGTTCTCAATATCGTCAAGAGCGGACGATTCGGGCAATGGCTCTTCGTCACCTGCGCCCGTGTGCGCCAGGGGCGGCGAGTTCTCGATGGTTTCCAGCGGGTGCTCGTCGATGGCCGGTGAGTTGTCATCTTCCGCGATAGGCGCCAGGGGCGGCGTGTTCTCGATGGTTTCCAGCGGGTGCTCATCCAGCACCGGCGTGTCGCCATCGTCGCTCGACGGCGTTTCCAGCGGGGCGTTCTCCATGGACTCGAGGGGGTGGTCGTCGAGAGGCGTATCCGCTGCACCGCCGATTTTCGAATCGAAGGCGTTGGCGGTGGGGCCTGTGCCCGCATCATCCTCGCCGACGTCCGGCACGGTTTCGATTGGGCGATCATCCAGCGCATCGAGTCCCGGGCGTTCGGCGACGGGCGCGGCCGCATGGGAGACGGGCGGGTCCGTTGCCGGCTGCAGCACGGCGGGCAGATCATTCGTCCGATCATCGTCCAGAGGCGCGCCACCGGTCACGGCGCGGACCAACTTGGTCATGGTGTCGCCGCCGGCGCAGAGCATCATGTAGACGCAGAGAATACCGTACATGACGGAATGGTAGTAGTAGGTCGGGAACTGCTGCGCCCAGCCAAGATTCCTGTACAGGTAATAGCCGGGCATCGCGAAGAAAACGATCATGATCGCGCCGAGCGCGCGGCTCGGTCTTCCGATGAAGGGCGAGAAGAAGAGCAGCGGGATCAGAAGCATGATGTAGTAGTAGTAGGTGCCGGAGGCAAGGAAGAAGACCGGCACGAAGCTGTAGGCGAAGGCTTCGTGATCCTTGAGGCCGATCATGAGGAACAGGGACAGGGCGATAACCGAAAGCGGAATCAGCCAGCGCCATTGGTAGAGCGTCAGCGTCAGGCCCATGAAGGTGTGTTGCGTGTCCTTGTCGTTCCAGCGGGCGCTGCGGGTGTAAGGCTTGTTGTTCT
>JAUIKJ010000398.1 GCA_030430835.1 Candidatus Hydrogenedentota bacterium | reverse complement strand
ACTTCCAGATCTTCGAGTTGCTGCTGAAGTTCATCGGGCGCCGTAATCACGCTCAGCAGGGACTTACGTTCCTGCGTTACCTTCTGCGCCGTCTCCGGATCATCCCAGAATCCCTGCGCCGCCATGGCCGCATCGAGCTCGCCAATGCGCACCTTGACGTCCTCCACGTTGAGGCACTTGCGCAACTCACCCAGACGCTTGAGAAAATCACTGACCTGTTCTGCCTGTTCTTCGTACATCGTGTATGGGTTTCCAGCTAGATCGTCGCCGCGAAGTAGAGTGCGGGCGCCGCAAAGAGTAAGCCGTCACAGCGGTCGAGTGCGCCGCCATGGCCGGGGAAAATTGTACCGGAATCCTTGACGCCCGCATCCCGCTTGATCAATGACTCGACCAGGTCGCCAATCTGGCCCACCACCGCCAGCACAACGCCGGTCGCAAGGTAGCGCGGCAGGCCCCAGTCCGGGAAGGCCGTGAAGCCAAAGCGATCCCGCAATACAAAAAGTATACCCATCCCCGCCGCCGTCCAGATCAGTCCGCCAACGCTGCCTTCCCAGGTCTTCTTTGGGCTGACCTTGGGCGCCAGCTTCGTGCGCCCAATCGCCTTGCCGGTAAAGTACGCGCCCGTGTCGGAAAGCACCACGGCTGCGATACCGAGGGTCAGGAGTCCCGCACCGATCTCCGGCAGGTTGTGGACCTGCAGGAAATAGCCGGGAAACAGGCCGATGTACACCATGCCGAAGACCGTCGTGGCCAACCCGGCAAGGCGGTGTTTGCCGTTGAGAATGTGCGCAAAGGCCACCACCGCAACGCCGCCGGCGAACACCGCGGCAATCAGTCCCGGCACGAAGTATGCCGCGGCGAGCAGCGCGAGTATCGCCGCAACCCCGCTGACCGCATCCGCGCCAATCTTCTTGGTTGCGGCCATACCGAAAAACTCCTGGGCGCCAATCAGGGCAAAGGCCACCAGCGCCGCGGCAAACACCGGGGCCAGCACGGGCACCCAGATCAGCACGACGAACACCGCCGCCAACGCGATACCCGTGGCGAGACGCAGTATCATTTGCGCCCCCCGAATCGGCGATCGCGATTCTGGTACGCCACAATCGCCTCGCACAGGTGCTGCTTGCGAAAATCGGGCCAGAAGACGTCGTCCACGACAATTTCCGAATAGGCAAGCTGCCACAGGAGAAAGTTGCTGATCCGCATCTCACCGCTGCTGCGGATAAGCAGATCAACCTCCGCGCAATCCGGACGGTACAGGTACCGCGCGAAGGCCGCCTCATCGATCTCCTCCGGCGTGATCCGGCCATCGCGCGCATCGGCGGCCAAACGCTGGGCCGCATCAACCAACTCGGCCCGGCCACCATAGTTGAGGGCCACATTGCACTGCATCGCCGTGTTGTTCCGGGTGCGATCGAGGCAATATTGAAGATCCTTCTGCGCCTTCGCGGGCAAGCCCGCAAAGCGGCCCAGATGCCCGACGCGAATCCCGTTCTTGTCGATCTCTTCGATCTCGCGGTAAATATACTTGCTCATCAAGCGGAAGAGTGCTTCCACCTCGATCTTCGATCGTTTCCAGTTCTCCGTCGAGAAGGCATAGAGCGTCAACACCTCGATGCCCAGTTCGCGGCAACCTTCGATGATCTCGCGAACGCTGCGCGCACCGGCCTCGTGGCCTTCCACGTGGCGCTTGCCGTGCTGCTCCGCCCAGCGGCCGTTGCCGTCCATGATCACCGCAATATGCCGCGGAAGGCGGTCCATGTCGATTCGTGGATCGAGGATTTTTCGTTGCTTCGCGTCAGACATGATTCTCGGCCGGGTTGGAACGCGGGCGCCCGGGGCGTGCATACGCCATGCGGCGCCACGGGCTTCATAAAAAAAAGACCGCGCCGGGCTGCATGCACGGGGTGCAGGGCCGCGGCGCGGAATACGTCAGGCGTTGTGCGATACGGTGGCGGTATCCACGACTTAGACTTCCATGATGTCCGCCTCTTTCGCGGCGAACAGTTCATCGACCCGCGCCACGTGCCGGTCGGTCTCTTTCTGAATCTCGTCGGTCAGGCGATGCGCGTCGTCTTCGGGGATCTCACCGTCCTTCTGCAGCTTCTTGATCTCGTCCATTGCGTGGCGGCGCACGTTGCGGATGGCGATCTTCGCGTCTTCCTGGTGCTTGCCGGCCACCTTCACCAGTTCACGCCGGCGATCTTCGGAGAGCGCCGGGATCGGGATCCGGATAACCGTGCCGTCGTTGGACGGAGTCAGCCCCAGCGGCGAGTTCAAGATCGCCTTCTCCACAATCGCCAACTGGCTCTTGTCCCAGAGATCGATCGTGATCAGATTGTTGTCCGGCACGTTGATCGTACCGAGCTGGTTGATGTGCATCTTCTGGCCATAGGCTTCCACCTCGACCACGTCGAGCAGGGCGGTGGTGGCACGGCCGGTACGAATTCCGGCCATCTCGTCCTGGAAGGCCACGACGCTCTTGTCCATCTTGTCGTGTGACTCTTTCACGATCGCATGTGACATGAAAACTAATCTCCCTTGACAAGCGTACCTACGCGCTCGCCCTGCAAGACTTTGACAACATTTCCGGGATGGGTCAAGTCAAAAACCAGTATCGGCAGCTTGTTCTCGCGGCAGAGCGAGATGGCGGCCGCATCCATCACTTTCAGTTTCTTCGCCAGCACCGTGGTGTAATCGAGGCTGTCGTAGCGCTTCGCGTCCGGGTTCTTCTTCG
>JAUIKJ010000020.1 GCA_030430835.1 Candidatus Hydrogenedentota bacterium | reverse complement strand
TTATTGTGATCACCGCACACGGCACGATCGAGACCGCGGTCGAGGCGATGCGCCGCGGTGCTGTGGACTACATTCCCAAGCCCTTTACCCCCACACAGGTCGCCCTCGCGGTGGAGAAAGCCGCAGCGATGCGGGCACTCGAGCAACGAATCGACAGTCTCCAGGAAGCCGCCGAACTCGACAGCCCCGCGGTGGAGATGCAAAGCGACAGTCCCGCCATGCAACGCGTCTACGCACAGGCCGAGCAAGTGGCGAAGTCCGAGGCGGCGGTCCTGTTGCGCGGTGAGAACGGTACCGGCAAGACGCTCTTGGCCAAGGCGATACACCAGTGGAGCGCGCGCGCGGGCAAGCCCTTCGCCGTGGTCTCCTGTCCGTCGCTGTCGGGGCCCCTGCTCGAGAGCGAACTCTTCGGCCACGTGAAGGGCGCGTTCACCGGTGCGGTCAAGGACAACCCTGGGCGCGTGGCGAAGTCGGAGGGCGGCACCCTGTTTCTGGACGAGATCGGCGACATGCCGGCGGAACTCCAGGCGAAGATGCTGCGCTTCCTGCAGGACAAGGAATACGAGCGTGTTGGCGACACGATCACACGGCGCGCTGACGTACGTGTGGTCACGGCGACCAACGTGAACCTTGAGGAAGCCGTGAAGGAAGGACGGTTCCGCGAGGACCTGCTCTACCGCCTCAATGTCGTCGAGATCGAGATCCCGCCGTTGCGCGCACGCAAGGAAGATATCCAGCGCATGGCCGAGAGCATGCTCGGCTTTTTCGTGCGCCAGAGCAATCACCAGATCGCCGGCTTCAGCGAGGAAGCCATGGCCGGCCTGCTGGCCCACGACTGGCCGGGGAACGTGCGCGAGTTGCGAAACGTTATTGAGCGCGCGTCCATCTTCTGTACCGGGAAAGAGATCGGTGTGGAGCATCTTCCCGGCAGCATGAAAAGCGAGTCCGGTCAGGGGCCCGAGCTTGGCGATCCCGTGAGCCTTGAGGTCATCGAGGAGCACCATATCCGCCGGGTGCTCGCGACAACGCCGTCCCTGCAGGACGCCGCGGATGTGCTGGGTATCGACCAGGCGACGCTCTGGCGCCGGCGCAAGAAATACGCCCTCGAGTAGGCGCCCTTGGCACACCCACTCGCAAGCGGCCGGGCATTGCAGCATGCAATGCCCGGCCGCTTGCGTTTTGCAATGCACAAAGAAATCACCCAAAAACGCCAAAAAATACCACAAATGACTGGCATGGCTCTTGCATTATCTAAGCCAGCACGCGGTGATGGCGGCGACGACGGCGAACCGATAAGGAAATTCTCATCATGTTGTATTGGGCACTTGTCTTCTTTGTCATTGCGTTGATCGCGGCCGCCTTTGGATTCGGCGGGATCGCGGCGGCGGCGGCGGGAATCGTGAAGGTGTTGTTCTTCGTGTTCCTGGTGCTGTTCTTCGTATTCCTGATTGGCGGCGTTCTGCCAAGACGGCCCGTCGCCTAAGTCAAAACCGCTGACTCAGCAGCACGACGAAATCATCTCCCCGGGCCCTCGGGTCCCAAGGCGGAAGCGCGATTGCCCGGGGAGTCTTTCAAACCGAACCACAGGAGATCGAAGCATGACTACGAAACGACAGCTAGCCGTTCTGGGCGCGGGTGCCATGGTCGTCGGGCTGAGCGCCTGCAACAGTGGCGAAGCCCCAAAGGCCGATCCGGATCCGATTCAGGTGGAGATGGGGCAGAGCGACATCAAGGAAGATGCGAAGGATAGCAAGGCGGCAATCAAGGACGAAATGAAGGACGCGAAGAACGAAGTGAAGGACTTCTTCAAGCACGGCCAAGACTCGCCGCAGCACAAGTTCAATGAGCGCATGGAAGCGATCGACGAGAAGATGGAGGACTTCGCGAACCGCATCGACGAGATGGGCGACGAAGCCTCCGACGACATGGCGGCGATGTACGCGAAACTGAAGGACCAGCGCAGTGACCTCGCCGTGGAATGGGAGAAGCTGAAAGACGCCAGCGCGGATGCCTGGGCCGATGCGAAGGACCGCATTGAGAGCACCCTCGATACCCTCAACGATGAGCTCGAGCACTTCGCGGAACGCTACAACCTGTCCTAAATCGGACACCACGCACACCACAACCAAGGGAGAACCAAGACATGGACCTCATTCGAATACTCTTCGCAATTCTACTGCCGCCCCTGGGCGTGTTCCTGCAGGTCGGGATCGGACTTCAGTTTTGGATCAACATCCTGCTGACCCTGTTGGGATACATCCCCGGCATCGTCCACGCGGTGTGGGTGATTGCAACGGTCGGCCCGAAAGAACCCCTTCACGCGTAGCCCCCGGCACGCGTTGACAAAATAAACACGAAAGGAGCAACACGATGAACTGGAAACAGGTAGAAGGAAACTGGCAGCAGGTCAAGGGCCGCGTTCAGGAAAAATGGGGCGACTTGACCAACGACGAACTCGACCAGATCGCCGGCAAGCGCGACCGCCTGCTGGGCAAGCTGAAAGAGAAGACGGGCAAGGCCGAAGAAGCCATCGAGAAAGAACTCGAATCGGCCTGCGGCTGTTAGGACCGCCGCCGTAACTATACCGTCGTGGCCGCCGGGTGCAGCGCATCCGGCGGCCACACCTTTATGGGTGTGGCTGTGCGCCCTGAAAACACAGCGCGCTGGGCAGCACCCCGAAGCGCATACCCGTGGCACGCAGCGGTTCGCCGTCGAGGTTGATGTGCAAGGTATCCGACGCGCGCAACGTGACCTCGGCGGATCGTACCGCAACCACGCCGTCGGGGATACCCGCCGCCGAGGGCAGCATGTAGTGCGCGGCAATCTCTGTCAGGTCCCTGAAGGGCCGCTCCGGGAAGATCGTGAGATCCAGCAGCCCGTCGTCGAAGCGGGCCTCCGGCGATACACGCACGTTTCCGCCCGCATGCGAGCCATTGGCCACCACGAAACCGAGCATCCGGCCCGACCAGTGAAAGCCCTCTGCCTCAAAGACCGCCTCCTTGCCCTCCAGGTTGCCGGCCTTGATGGCGCCCGTGATGAAGTAGGCCATCTTGCCGAGGCCGTCCTTGAGCCACCTTGGCGTCTCCGCCGTCGCCTCAGCGCCCACGCCCCCACTCACTGCGTTCATGAAACACCGGTCGTCGGCACGCCCTACATCCACCTGGGACGCCACGCCTTCCAATGCGCGCGCCAACATCGTCTCCGGGGCCGCCTGCGCAATGCCGCAGCCCGTGGCAAAGTCGTTGCCCGTGCCATACGGCAGCAAGCCGACCGGGATCGCGTCGAGTCGTCCGGCATCGTACAGGCCGTTGACCACTTCGTTGAGCGTGCCGTCGCCCCCGGCCGCGAGAATCAGGTCCGCATGGGCGGCGTCGCCCGATGCGACCACGCGCCGGCCGTCCCCAGCGTGCGAAAGCGTCGGCAGATCGAAGCGATAGCCCTGGCCGTGGAGCCGCCCGAAGGCCGCTTCCAGGGCCTGGTCTTCCGCGGCGCGGGCGTTGCGAATCGCGAGAACGCGTTGGTCATCCATGGGGTCTAGAACACCCGGGTGATCACGCGGCATTCCGCGGCTTCGCCACTACGCGTATCAGGGCTGCCAAGGTCTCGGCATTCCATAGCGCGGCGCCCGCGTGCCGGAAGACAATTGCGCCGTCCGGCGCCACCAGATAGGCCGCGGGGGTCACGCTGGTGGTGTTGAAGACCGCGGGGCGATCACCGTCGAGCACGTACTGCGGGAAGTCGAGGCCATAGCTTTGGCGCACGGCCTCGACGTCTTCCGCGTCGTCGATGGCAACCATCACGATCTCGGCGTCCGATTCCATGATGTCCGCGGCAAGGTCTTTCAGCGCGGGCAGACCGGCGAGACACGCGACACAACCCGGGTGCCAGAAGTAGAGCAACGCCGTGCGGCCGCGGTAGGCCTCCAGCGTAAGGGCTTCGCCGTCGAGCGTGTGCAAGGCGAGGCTGTAGTCCGCGTCGAGGCCGGTGCCCAGGCGTGGCTGGGCGAGGCGGCTTTCCTGCTGCTTTGCGGCATAGTTCGTAAAGGGTTCGCGGAAGATGAAGAGAATCGCGAGGCCGATCCCGCACAGCAAGACCGGGCCGAGCACCACACCACTCAGGCAACCGAGGACGAAGGACTTTCGCGGCGATGCCATGGGCGGGCTTACTGGTACCAGTCCGGCTGGAACTGGCGAATGAAGATGAGCAGCGCAATCACACCGGTCACCGAAAGGCCAAAGGTAACATAGCGCGTGAGGATACGAAAGCGTTCCGCGGCGGTGGTCTGCGAGGTGTCGAAGAGAATCTCAAGACAGAAGAGGGCAAGCCAACCGCAATGCACCAGAAAGCACATGAGGATCGTGGCGTCTAGCAGGAAGCCGGCCATGCTGGTGCCGAAGAATCCGCCGGTCATAGGGTTTCACCGCGTCCCGCGGCCATCCTGGCGCGGGCTTTCCATGGGGCTGCTGGGGTCAATGCGTCTCCCTCGATCATGCGGGTGCCATCCCGGCGCGCGACCGGTGCCTCGGCGATTCTCCGGGATCGCGTACTGGATTTCAATTCATCGCTGCGCATGTCCGGCGCCGTGGCCTAGGCCGGGGGGAAGAACATGTGGAGCAGGTAACCTGCCGCGAAACACGCGATGCCATAGGCCAGCAATGCGATCATGCCCTTCCAGGTGAAGCCCCCGCGCCGGAGAAACGAGCGCAGGCGCAGGATGATCAGTCGCGGGACCGCCGGGCTGACCGCCGCGGCGATGACGGTGATGTTGTCCTTGCCGCCATTTTCGTTTGCCAGCGCGACCAACCGTTGGGCGATTTCCGCCGCCGTGCCATGCCGACGAAATTCCTTGACGATGTCGCGGTCCGGCACCATGTTCACCAGGCCGTCCGTACACAGGAGCAACCAATCCCCCGGGACGATGCTCCACCGGTAGGTGTCTACCGTGATGTCCGCGTGCGTGCCGACACACCGCGTCACGATGTTCTTGCGCCGGTCCGTGGCGGCTTCCGCCTTGGACATCAACCCGAGCTTGACCTGCTCGTCCACCCACGAGTGATCTTCCGTCACCGAGATGATGTCGCCATCGCGAATCAGGTAACAGCGAGAATCGCCGACGTTGCCGACGTAGAGGTATTTCGGCGTGACGATGGCCGAAAGCAGCGTCGTGCCCATCGGGCGGTTCTTGCCCTCCTGCGAATTGAGGTTCTGCATCACCACATCCTGATTGGTCTGGTAGATGCTCTCGTTCGCCTTCTGGATGGCCTGACGCAGGATCGGCAGCGGACCCGCGTCGCGCTCGTCCACTTCCGTCGGGTCCGTGGGCTCGGGAACCGGATCAAGCTTCAGGATATCGCGCATGATCGAGACCGCCAATTTGCTGGCAATCTCGCCGCCCGCGTGGCCGCCAAGGCCGTCCGCCACGCACAGGAGGGCGCCCTCGTCAAAGAGGCGCAGCCCCGGCGTGTCGTCGCGAAAGACGCCGCAGGAGTCTTCGTTCTTACTTTTGCGTCGGCCGATATCGGTCTGGGCCGCGATGTCCAAGCGCATATTCTTGGGTTCCCCAGCGGCCTACGGTAGCAAACAGACTTTTAATGCGGCAACACCGCGCACGGGATGCTTCGGCGAACTAGTGGTCGTCGACGGCGGCCAGCAGGCGGCGGCGCGACAGCGTCAACCCGCTGCACAACGCGATGCCGAGCAGCACATCCCCCAGAATCCCGGCCGGACCACCGCGCATCGGGGCACAGCCGCACATGGCGTCTTCCTTCTCTTCCGGGGTTTCACCCAGCGGATAGGTTGCCGTGGTCACGAGCGGCGATTGTTGCTCGTCGCCCGTCGTGCGATAGATCGCACGCCCCGAAAGCTCCTGCTTGCCGGTCGTGCCCGCGGGTACGTTCAGACGATAGGTGAGCGTAAAGGGGAACGAGGGAATATTCAGCCAGGCAAAGGTTAGCGGCGAATCGTCGCCCGCATCCGGCGTGACCGCGGGGTTGTTGGAGTTGCTGATCCGGCTGTTGAAGGTCCAGCCCTCCGGGATGAACTCTTCGAGGCCCAGGGCGAACACCGCACCGGCACCGGTGTAGCTAAAGGTGACCTGAACGTCGACGGTGGATCCAGCGATGTACTCGCCCACGCCCAGCACCTGTCGTTCGATGGTCATTTCCTGGGCTGCGGCAGCGCCGCTCCAGACCGTCAGAATCATGCACCCGAGGCCTGTAATCAGAATTCTACGCATAACGCTCACGCTCCCCATGGGCTGAGGTGGCAAATAAGGTGCGCGATCCCACCGGTCGTGCTGCCACCGTTCTTTAATACCTTACCACAGGAAACGCATTTCATGGCACTCAGGGAGACGGCGCGTGGACGTGGCAGGCCGCGCAATGGGCGGCGGAGCGTTCCACCAGGGACGGCACCGCCTGTGCACAGCGGCCCTCGGCATCCGGGCAGCGGGGGTGGAAAGCGCAGCCCGGCGGCGGGGCGATGGGGCTCGGTGCATCGCCGGCCAGCAGGGCATGTTTCCGCCGGTGCGTGGGGTCGGGCACGGGCACGGCGGCCAGAAGACCCTTGGTGTAGGGGTGCACGGGCTGGTTGAAGACCGATTCCGCCGGACCCATCTCGACGATACGGCCAAGGTACATCACCGCGACCGTGTCCGAGATGTGACGCACGACGCGCAGGTCGTGACCAATAAACAGGTAGGTAAGACCCAGCTGCTGCTGGAGTTCTTCGAGCAGGTTCAGGATCTGCGCCTGCACCGACACGTCGAGCGCGGACACGGGCTCGTCTGCAACAATGAGATCCGGCTCCACCGCAAGCGCACGCGCGATGCCGATGCGTTGCCGCTGGCCCCCGCTGAACTCATGCGGATAGCGATCCGCTGCCTCGGGGGGCAGCCCCACCAGCCGCAGCAGTTCCTCCACCCGCGCACGACATTCCTGGCGGGGGCGCAGCTTGTGGACCCGAATGGCCTCGGCCAGCATGTTGAAAACGGTCATTCGCGGATTCAGGGAGCCGTAAGGATCCTGGAAAATGATCTGCGCCCGCCGGCGAAGCCGGCGAAGATCCGCTGTATTCATCGCGGTCACGTCTAGTCCGTCAAAAAGTATGGTGCCGCCGGTCGGCTCAATCAGCCGGAGAATGCTGCGCGCTGCGGTTGTCTTGCCGCTGCCGCTCTCGCCGACCAGACTGAGGGTTTGGCCGCGCGGGATCGCGAAGCTGACATCCTCCACTGCGCGCACCGCCCCGGCCGTGCGGCCGAGCACGCCTTCCTTGATCGGAAAGTGCTTTACCAGGCCGGATACATCGAGGAGCGTGTCCGTCATATCGTGGTCTCCGCGGGAAGTTCGGGGATGCCCGTGGGCTGCCCCGAGCGCGCCATGACATCGGCATCGTGCAGCCAGCAAGCCGCACCGTGGCCGGTGCCGGTCGGTATCAGCGTGGGTGCCTGCGCCCTGCAGGGATCCATCGCATAGGGACAGCGCGGATGAAAGCGGCAGCCGACGGGGAACTGCGTGGCGGCGGGCACGTTGCCCTTGATGGTGCTTAACCGGTCGCCGCGGGCATGCAATCCGGGCAGGCTCGCGAAGAGTCCCCGGGTATAGGGGTGCGCCCGCAGTTCGAAGAGCGAGGCGACGGGCGCCTGTTCCACCACCTTGCCCGCATACATCACGGCCACCTCGTCCGCCACCTCCGCCACCACGCCGAGGTCATGCGTAATCAGCAGCATCGCCATGCCCGTCTCCGCCTGCAACTCCTGAAGCAGCGCGAGGATCTGCGCCTGAATCGTCACGTCCAGCGCCGTGGTCGGTTCATCGGCGATGAGAATCTTCGGGCGGCAGGCCAGTGCCATCGCGATCATGACGCGCTGCAACATCCCGCCGGACATCTCGTGCGGGAAATTGTCCACCCGGCGGTCCGGCGAGGGAATGCCCACCTTCTTCAGCAGCGCGATGCTTTCGGCGCGCGCCGCCGCCTTGTCCAGTCCGCGATGCCGGCGGAGGACCGCACCAATCTGTGCGCCCACACGAAACACCGGGTTCATCGAGGTCATGGGCTCCTGAAAGATCATTGAGATGTCGTTGCCGCGTAGCGCGCGCAGTTCCGGCGCCGGCAACTTCAGGAGGTCCCGGTCCTCGAAGAGAATCGCGCCCGACTCAATACGGCCCGGGGGCGAAGGAATCAGGCCGAGCACCGACAGCGCCGTGACGCTCTTGCCACAACCGCTTTCGCCCACCACGGCCAGGGTGCGGCCCGCCTTCAGGTCGAAGGACACGCCGTCGACTGCCTTGACCATGCCCTGGTCGGTATGGAACCAAGTTTTCAGATCGCGCACTTGGAGCACGGTATCGCCAGAAGTATTCATCGCCGCTAAGGATGCCGGGCGGACGACGTGCGAAACAACTTGCCTTTGGAAGAAAAAGAGTAGAACATAAATAGGACACAGGAACCCATGGCATGCCCACTCTCAGCGTTATCATGATTGTGAAGAATGAAGCCGCCTGCATCGCCGACTGCCTCAACAGCGTGCGCGCCATCGCAGACGAGATGATCGTCGTGGACACCGGCTCGACCGACGAGACCTGTGTCATCGCGGAGAAGATCGGCGCCAAGCTGTCGCACATCGAATGGCCCGATGACTTCGCCGCCGCGCGGAATGCCAGCATCGCCGCCGCCACGGGTGATTGGCTGCTGCACATGGATGCGGATGAAGTGCTCGACGAACACGGCGCAGTACGCGTGCGGGCACTGGTCGACGCCGATGGTGAAGGCGCAGACGCGATCGAGGTGACGCTCGCGAACTACTGCAACGATCCGCGGGCCTGGCGCTGGATCCCGGTCCGGCGGGACAACCCGGACGCCGATCTCGCCCGCGGTTTCGCGGGGTATATCGCGGTGCCCTTGCTGCGGCTTTTTCGCAACGGCTGCGGCTTTGAGTACCGCGAAGCGGTGCACGAAAACATCACCGAAAGCGTGCAGGAACGCGGCGGTGTCGTGCGCGCGGAACCCGGAATCGTGATCCATCACTACGGGTACCATGCCGAGGACACGCCGGAAGACAAACTCGCCTTCTACCTGCGCCTCGCGCGCAAGAAACTCGCGCAACATCCCGACAGCCCCAAGAACCTGCACGACCTCGCGGAGCAAGCCCTTGCCTGCGGCCATGTCGATGAGGCCGAGGCCGCCTGCCGCCGGGCCCTGGCAATCATGCCGGACCACCTCGAGAGTGCCACGACCCTCGCCAATATCCTGCTGAGCCGTGGCGACATCACCGAGGCACGCGATCTACTGCAGCTCTTCGCGGTAGACGGTACGGCACCGGCGCACGTACACGTGGCCCTTGCCGCCATTGAATGCCGTGAAGGGGAACTCAATGCGGCCGCCACGCGCCTTCGTCACGTTACCGCGGCCGACCCGCGCAATCCGATGGCCATGCTCTGCATCGCGCGTCTCCATGACCTGCGCGGCAACCAGGAACACGCCCGCCGCGAACTTGCGCTGCTCCACGATGCCTTCCCGATGATTGACGAATTCGCGGTGCTTCTGCGCGCCCACGACCTCCGTATCCAGGGCGAGGAACTCTACAACGGCGGGTACCCCACGACCGCGCTCGAGTGCCTCGTCGAAGCCCTGAAACGTGATCCGGAAGACCCGCTAACGCACAATGCCCTCGGCGTCGTGGCCCATGCGCTGGGCGATACGACACGTGCCCGCGCCGAATTTGAGCGCGCGCTGCAGTTGGCACCGGGCATGCCAGACGCGCGCGCGAACCTCGACAGCCTCGGCTAAACCCACGATCGTTCCACGTTGGAACCTGTCAACTCCCGCAGACTTCCGGAATGTACACTATACTTTACCTGACGACAGAATGTCGTCAATATATGGTATCGAAGTTGAAAATGATTGACAGGAAAGCACAATATGTATTGCCTCAAAGTGTAAGCTATGCTAGAATCGTCTCTTGGAGGTATCCGCCGTGAGATTCGGACGTAACAGCAAGAACTGGGCAGCGGTCGGCCGGCGTTTTCTGGGCGAACGCATGGAAGGCAGCGCTGCGGTGGCGTCGGAGGAGCGGCACGCGCTGTTGGGTCCCGACCCGGACGCAACCGGGAAGGAGACAGAGAACGAGATGGAAGCAACCGCCAGTATCCCGGAGGAGGAATCGGCCATGTCCGCCGACCCCACACAACTGCTACTGACGGCACTCGGCCGCTTCCAGCGGCAAGTGGCCAAGGCCGAATCCGGCGCATCGCACCGCGACTGGACCGACGAGTGCATGGAGCAGCTCATCTCCGCGATCGAGATCGCCGTCGACGCCGGTTGGCAAGACATCCAGCGGGCCCTGACCGATACCGCGCGCGTACTGCAGACCTTCGAAGACGCCGGCATCGCCGACGAGTCGGTGCCGTTCCTACAAGACAGCTATGAGATCCTTTGTCTCATGGTGGGCGACCTCATCGTAGACAACGTGCGATCTGGCGTCATGCAGAAGTGGGAGCAACGCTACGCCCGCGCGGTCGAGGATCTGCGCCAGCTTGGGCTGAGCCCCGTCGAAGACGACGGCGTAATGCGCGAGAACGATGCAGACGATACTTCGGCCGCCGCGCCCACGGTGGACGAATCGGCGGCGCCGGTCACCGAAGAAGCCGACGATACCGATGCCGACGACAATCTGCCCGAGTCCTTGCTGGAACCGGACGATACGGATGCACCGAGTTTCGATGCACCGGCTTTCGAAGTCTTCGCGGAGCCGGAAGAAGCCGAGGCCGACTTCGATGCCGCGTGGCAGCCGGAGCCAGACGCCGACGCCGAGATGGATGCGGAGGCAGAAGACGAAACGCGCGACGCACCGGAACCTGAAGAAGAGACCGCCGACCGGATTGTGCCCTTTGCTTCGCGCAACGCCATGACACCCGAGATCGAGGAAGACGAAGACGCGGAAGCAGTGGCCGAATCGGACGCGTCGCCTTTCGCCCTGCCCGACGAATCCGAGTTCGAGACCCCGGAAACCGACGACGGGCGCGCCGACGCGCTATTGATCGACGATACCGTCGACGTGCAGGCGGAGGTCATCGAACTTCCTGATGAAGCACCTGAGGAAGAATTGGTCTACGAGGCACTTGAAGAGGCCGTAGCGGAGCCGGAGACGCCCGCCGAATCCGAAGACACCATCGACGCCGAAGCGGAATCCGAGGTGACTGCGCCGTCGGAGCCGCTGTTGTTCGACTTTGGCGTGAACGAGGAAATTGCGCAGGAAGGTGAAGAAGAGATTGCCCCGGTCGACGCGGTTGAGTTGACCGAACTCGGAGACGGCAGCGACGCGGTGGTGGACAGCGATACCGTGGAAGAAGTCGAAGCCGCCGACACGGTGGAAACGGCCCTCGAAGCGAAAACAGAAGAACCAATCGCTGACGTGCCCGAGGCCGCGTTGGCAACCGACGCCGAGACCGAGTCCGACACGAATGGGACGGCGGAGGAGATTGACACGGCGGACATCGCGGAGGAACCCGCACCGGTCGCGGAAGCCCCCGCGGAGGACGCACTGTTCGAGCCCGCGCCACCGGCCGCGAGTCCTTCGGAAAGTCTGTTGCATACCGCGCAGGCGGCCATGGCCCGCGGCGACCTCGCCGATGCAAAACTGATCGCCCTGCGTCTCGCGGCAGACATGGCGCGGCAGGAAGCGCAACGCGCGGCCGAGGCCCTTGCCGAGGCCGAAGCCCGGCGCGACGCCACCCTTGACGCCATCGCCAACGCCGAGCAGCAAGTGGCCGATGCGGAGTTCGGCGTGGAGTCGCAGCAGCGCGCACGCGCGCAGCGCGAACAGGACCTCGACCGGCGCCGCGAATCCAACGCGGGACTCCAGGTCGAGATCAAGGACATCGAGCGTGGCATCGCCGATCTGGAAGAACAGATTCGCGCGCTCCAGGCGCAGCGTGACGACGAGGCCGCGCGCCTCGCCGCGGTGAACCAGGATTTCACCGAAGGCGAAACCGAGGCGGCCGCGATCGCCACGGACATCGAAGCCCTGCAGCAGTTGGAGAACGACGCCGCCGAAATGCTGGACGCCGCGCGCGCGCGGGTATCCAGCCTGGTGGAAGAAAAGGGTGGTCGGGAGAGTGACATCGCCCGGGCGAAGGCGCTGGTGACGCGGCAGGAAGAATCGGTGGCTGACATCGAGCGCACCATTACACATGTGATGCCGGAACCTCCGGCAGCGGAAACGGAATAGCAGTACCGCCGCCGCATGACGCGGTGGTGGTGGCCTCATACCATTGCGCCGCGTTGGCGCGCGCATTATGCGGACAGGAGCTCAGAGCGTGGGAAAGAAGGGTGAAATCGTCGGTGCAGTCGACTTTGGTTCCCGTGAAGTGCGCGTCATCATCGCGCGCCAGAGTGACGACGGCGGCATCGTCGTGTTGGGGCATGGGTCCGCGCCGGCACGCGGCTGTGTGTCACAGGGCGTGATCCAGGATTTGGCCGCGGCCCAACAGGCGCTCAAGCGCGCCCTCGGCCTGGCCGAGAAGGAAGCGAACCACAAAGTCGCCATGCTCTTCTGCGGCCTGAACGGCAAGAACGTCGCCACCACGATCCGCGAAGGGCGCGCCAAACTCGATCGGGAAGCCGTGGAACTCGGCCACATGGACGAAGCATTGGACCAGGCCTCCCGCGAAATCCTCGCCGCAAACAAGCGGGCCGTCTGGAGCGTGACCTCCCAGGAGTGGTATGTCGACGATCTCCGCGTCAGCGATCCCCTGGGCATTCGGGGGAGTGTGGTGAAGACCCGCGTCCATTTCGCGCAGATGCCCTCCGCCATCGAGGAGAACATCGAGAACTGCATCGAGTCGCAGTCCCGTGAACTTGAAGACGTGGTCTACCTCCCGCTCGCTGCCGCGCTTGGCTGCCTCACCCCGGAGGACATTGATCTCGGCGTGTGCGTGCTCGACATGGGCCACACCACCACCGGACTCGCGCTCTACCGCGAACGCCGGATCATCGCGACGCGATCCTTCGACTTCGGCGGCTTTCACATCACGCGTGATGTCGCCGCCGGTCTGCAGGTCTCCTTCGAGGAAGCCGCCGAGCTGATCCTTGAGTACGGTATCTCCGATGAACTAATTCGTTCCATCTCCGACGAGGACGACATCGGCGAGGTCGCCCGGGAACTCGCCCGCGAAGACAGCGAGAGCCACACCCACATCAAGCTGAAGACCGCTGTGCGCGGCGCGCCCTCCATCGTGGATCGCAGCGAGCTGGACATGATCATCTTCGAGCGATCCAAGGAGCTGTTCACCATGGTGCGAAAGCACCTCTACAGCAAGGGCCTCGCGGCCAACCTGGTGCGCGGCGTGGTGCTGACGGGTGGCGCCGCAAACATTCACAACATGACCAGTCTTGCCGAGGCCGTGTTCGAGGCGCCCGTGCGCGTGGGGCAACCGGATGGCATCGACATCATGCCGCAGCCGGTCAACACGCCGGAGTACGCGCCGATCATCGGTGTAGCCCGCCACGGCTTTGCGTACCGGCAGGCCCTGCGCAGCGGCCGCATTGAGACCCGGAAGAATATCGTCAGCCTGGCCGCAGCCAGTGTCGGTGCGGTGTTCAGCAAGTATTTCTTCTAGGCCGCGCCGAGGCTCAGGATCCGTCTGGACGGGGGTAGATTGCCGGTGCTAACCTTGGCATATGCCTCCCATTGTCCACCTCCGCGGTATCGTGTCCAGCGCCCTGGCGCTGGCAATGGCGGCGTACGCTCCCGCGCAGGATCGCTTCGACGAGGCCCCGATTCACTATCGTGACGCCCAGCCGAACAATCCCGTGGAGCGGCTGCGTGAAGGCCTTGCCGCGGGGACAGTCGATCTTTCGCCCGATGCGCCGCACGGCTACGCGGCGTCGTTACTGGAACAGCTCGACATCCCCGCCGCGTCACAGGTGCTGGTCTTCACCAAGACCAGCCTGCAGCGCGAAGCCATCTCCCCGGCAAACCCGCGCGCGATCTATTTCAACGATGACGTCTACATCGGCACGGTACCCGGTGGCGACCTGATTGAGATCTCTGTGGCCGATCCGGATCTCGGTGCGGTGTTCTATGCCATGCGCGCGGATGTCACGCCACCCCGTATCGAGCGGCAGGGTGACACCTGTCTCCAGTGTCATGCGTCGAGCATGACGCACGACCTGCCGGGGCATCTCGTGCGATCGGTCTATCCCGATGCCAGTGGCTTCCCAATCCTGAAAGCGGGCACCGAAGTCACCTCCCAGAACACCCCCTTCCGGGATCGTTGGGGCGGATGGTATGTGACCGGGTCGCATGGCGCGCTACGCCACATGGGCAACAACATCGCCACCGAGACCGAGCACGACGCGACCCTGGATCGCGATGCGGGTGCGAACCTGTCACAACTGCCCGAGAAGATTGATCTGGAGAAGTACCTGACGGACAGCAGCGATATCGTTGCCATGATGCTGCTGGAACACCAGATCGAGATGCACAACCGGATGACCCAGTTGAATTTCGACACCCGTTTCGCACTGCGCGACCAGGCGGTGATGGACGAGATCCTCGAGCGCCCGGGGGATGTGCTCAGTGAATCGACCCAGCGGCGCATCAACAATGCTGCCTACAAACTGGTCGATTACATGCTCTTTACCGAAGAGAAATGGCTGGACGCGCCCATTGCCGGACGGCGTGATTTCGCCGAGGCCTTCGCTGCGCGCGGTCCGCGGGATGCGAAGGGACGATCCCTGCGCGACTTGGACCTCCACGCGCGTCTCTTCAAGTACCCCCTCAGCTACCTCATCTACTCCGAGCAGTTCACCGGGTTGCCCGCGGAAGCCAAGGCGGCCGTGTATCGCAGACTCTGGGAAGTCCTTAATGGCAGCGCAACCCTGGACCGCCGCCGCTACCCGCCAACTCCGGAACAATGTGAAGCGATTCGCGAGATTCTGATCGCGACCCTACCCG
>JAUIKJ010000397.1 GCA_030430835.1 Candidatus Hydrogenedentota bacterium | reverse complement strand
AGGCTTTCCAACCACGGCGCATCAATCAAGCTCTCCCGTGGGCCGCATCAGCGCTTTCGCGGCCGGGTGTGAATGCTCTCGCCATAGTAGTCTTCCGCCGCTTCGTGCAGCGCTTCGGCCAGGGTCGGGTGCGTGTGAATCGTCTCCACCAACGCTTCCACCGTCGCTTCGAGGCGCATCGCCAGAGCGCCTATACCGATCAGTTCACCGGCTTCCGCGCCCATGATGTGGACCCCGAGCACCTCGTCGGTTTCCGCATCGCCCACGATCTTGACCAGTCCTTCGGTCTCACCCATCGCATACGCACGCCCAAGGCCGGACAAGAGGAACTGGCCAGTCTTCACCGCGATGCCTTCTTCGCGCGCGGCTTCCTCGGTCAGCCCCACGCTCGCCACTTCCGGCGTCGTAAAGGTGCAGGAGGGCAGCACGCGGTAGTCCATGGTCCGGTTCCCGCCGGTGGCATTCGTCGCCGCGGTGATCGCCTCGGTCGACGCACCGTGCGCAAGCCAGGTCTTGTTGATCAGGTCGCCGATGGCGTAGATGCCCGGCACGGACGATTCCATCCGTTCGTTGACGACGATGGATCCACGCGATCCCCGTTCGACCGGTGTCCCGTCCATCTCTGAAATGACTTCGGAGTTGCACTCGAGACCGATACCGACCAAGACGAGATCGGCCTCGACCGCGCCGGGTTTGTCGCCTTCGAGGGTGAGTTTAACCCCCTTACCGAGAGACTCCAGCTTAGCCACCTTGGTCCCCGTCCGGACGTCCATGCCGCGTTTCTTGAAGCTGGCACCGAGACGCTTGGAAAGATCCTGATCCTCGCGCGGCAAGACGAAGGGCATCGCCTCAATAAGCGTGATCTTTGCGCCGAACTGGTGCCACAGCGAGGCGAACTCCGCACCGATCGCGCCCGCGCCGATCACGGCGATGTGCTCGGGCAGTTCCGTGAGTTCCAGTGCATCGGTACTGCCGATGACGGTCTTACCGTTCAACTCCAACCCGGGCAACTGCGCCGGACGGCCACCGGTGGCCAGAATAATCGCCTTGGCACGCACCTCTTCCCCGCCGGAACGCACCACGTTTCGCGAGACAACGCGTGCATCCCCTTCGATCACCTCGATACCGTGCGCCTTGAATAGCCCGTCGATACCGCCGGTGTTGAGTCCCACCACCTTGTTCTTGCGCGCGACGAGGGCGGGCAGGTCGTAACCGACCTTGTCTGCCTTCAGTCCATAGTCGGCGGCGTGCTGCAGTTTGTGGTAGAGGTTCGCGGAGTAGATCAGCGTCTTGGTCGGGATACATCCCACGTTCAGGCACACGCCCCCGAGGTGCTCCCGCTCGAAACAGATGACCTTTGCCCCGCGCTGCGCCGCTCGGATTGCCGCCACGTAGCCGCCGGGACCACTGCCGATAACCGCCACATCACATTCACGCACTATCGATCTCCAAAGTCGGCCTGCTCCAGCCGCTCACGAAGCTTGCCGAGGAATTGCGCCGCCACCGCGCCGTCGATCACGCGGTGATCGCTCGACATGGTCAGTTTCATCAGCGGGCGCACAAAGATACCGCCGTCGATTACGGCCGGGCGATCCTTCATCTGGCCGACGGCGAGTATGGCACTGTCCGGCTGATTGATGATCGCCGTAAACTGATCGACGCCAAAGGCGCCGAGATTGGATATCGTAAAGCTGTTGCCCTTGTAGTCGTCGGGCATCAGTTTGCCGGCCTGTGCCTTCTCCGCGAGCGCGCGCGCCGAGGTGGCAATCTCGCGCAAGGGCAAGCGGTCGGCGTTGCGCAACACGGGCACGACCAGTCCTTCGGGCAGGGCCACCGCGACGCCGAGGTTTACATCGCCTCCCGTGGCGATCGCATCGCCCAGCCATTTCGCGTTCACCGTGGGAAAGGCCGCCAGCGTCCGCGAAACAGCGTGCAGTATCAGGTCGTTGTAGGAGACTTTGTACGCAAGCCCCGCGCGGAAGTCGCGGGCCGCCCCCATGTCCACCTCGACGGTCACGTAATAGTGTGGCGCACTGTACATGCTGTCGGCCATGCGCTGTGCGATCACCTTGCGCATGGGCGTCAGCGGCACGCGGGCTTCTGCCGCCGCGGCGGGACCGGCCAGTCCGGCGAGATCCGCCTTGAGCACGCGCCCGCCCGGACCACTACCCTGCACGCCCTGGACCGATAGGCCTTGGGCTCCGGCAATGCGCTTCGCGGTGGGACTCAAATTTGCGGCGTCCAGGGTCTCGGCATAGGCCAACACATCCTGCTCGATCACGCGTCCGCCCGGACCACTGCCGCGCAGATGTGCCGGGTTGATGTGTAAGGCCGCGGCGCGCTGGCGGGCGCGCGGCGAAATGTGGCCGGATGCGGCTGTGGGTGCCGGGGCTGCAGCAACGGATGACGACGGTGCCGTGGTTGCCGCGGGCGCGGCAGCGGCGGCCGCCGGGGCCGATGCAGCGCTCTCGGTGACAGCAAACTGCGCCAGGTCGGGCAGTGCTTCATCGGCATCTCCGATAAGCGCCACCACGGTGAGCACGGGCACTTCCACGCCCGCATCGATCAGTTTTTTCCGCAGTATTCCGGCCGCGGGCGATTCGTAGTCAATCTCGGCTTTGTCGGTGAGAATGGAGAAGAGCGGCTCGCCCGTTTCAACGGTATCACCTTCTTCCTTGAACCACTGGACGATTTCCGCCTCTTCGACGGATTGGCCCATCTTGGGGAGTTTAATTTCTTCCATGTTCAGTGTG
>JAUIKJ010000019.1 GCA_030430835.1 Candidatus Hydrogenedentota bacterium | reverse complement strand
CCAGACCATGTTGGGGACGCCGGCCTTCTCGACCGCGGCCACCATCTTCTCGCCCTCCTCGGCGGTGCGGGCGAGCGGCTTCTCGCAGAGCACCATCTTGCCGGCCTTCGCCGCGGCGATGGAGATCTCCATGTGCAGGTCGTTGGGGACGCAGATGTCGACGGCGTCGATATCGTCACGGGCGAGCAGGTCGCGCCAGTCGGTCTCGATCGACTCGTACCCCCAGCGAGCCGCGAAGTCCGCCGCGTTGGCCTGGTTGCGAGCGGCCACCGCCTTCAGCACCGGCTGGTATTCGAGATCGAAGAAGTTGCCGACCTTCCGCCAGGCGTTCGAGTGCGCCCGGCCCATGAAGCCGTAGCCGATCATGGCCATGTTTAATTTCTTCGAGGACATCTTGTCTCTCCTTTTTTCGTCCGCAGATTGCGCAGATTCGCGCAGATTGATTAAGAGGAATGATTGAAGACGATGTGCCGGTACTCCAAACTGTCTCCTCCAAAGTTTAGAAACAAACCACGCGTAAGTCCGGTGCACTTTAAATAATTCAAGACCTGACTCACATGCTTCTCGGTCAACTGGCTTAGCGCCTTCAATTCAACGATTACGGTTTCGTAGCAGATGTAATCCGGCTGGTACTTTTTCTCTAGCACGCGATCACGGTACCGGATCGTAAGCGGTGGTTCAGACTGATTCGGGATCCCAAGTATCTCCAACTCGATTCCAAGTGACTCGTGATAGACAGGTTCCAGAAAGCCACTGCCTAACCGGCAATGCACTGCCATTCCAGCACCGATAATCGCGTAGGTCTCTGGATCCCGTTTCTCTTCCATCGTCTTTCAATCGGTTTTCATCTGCATGAATCTGCGCAATCTGCGGACAGGTTCTTCTATCCGCCGTACTTCGCGTTCAGTTCGTCGATGGACTTCTTGCAGCGCTCGGTCAGGGTCCAGGCGTCGGGCCAGAAGCAGAGGTCGATGGTCCACCAGTCGTGCGGGCAGCCGGCGTCGTTGAGCGCGGGGACGATTGCGTCGAAGTCCAGGTAGCCATCGCCGAAGGGCGGGTGCGCGCTGGTGTTGTGTTCGTTGAGCTTGCCGTCGGAGTCGATGAGGTGGATGTGGTTGATCTTGCCCTTGAGGCGCTGGGCGAGTTCGAGCGTGCCGCCCGGCAGAACTTCCTTCTCGCCGGGCTGACGCGCGCCTACGCCCGCCACCATCTCCGCGTGGCAGGTATCGAACATCACGCCGAAGTTGTCCTTGTTCACCGCGTCGACAATCTTGTCGATGTCGCTGGGCTTGTTGAAGGCGAAGCCCGGCTCGAACTCCCAGGTGACGTAGCAACCGACTCCATCCGCGATATCGCAGCATTCCTTCCAAGCCGTCACGACGCGGTTGAAGGCGGTGTCGTAATCTACTTCCTCGAAGATGGTCGGCTCTTGGACCGTGTCCACGCGCACCCCCTTCGCGCCGATGTCCGACGCGTACTCCGCACCCCGGCGAAACTCCGCGATGTAGCCGCTCGGGTCGTCGGTGTTGATCAGCTTCTCGCCCCAAAGATTCGGTACAAAGCCCGAGAACTCCAGGCCAACTTCCGCGGCCTGCGCCTTGATCTCGTCGCGCTCAGCCTTGGTCTTCTGGTTGTCCGGGTTCGGGTGGATGCCGAAGCCGCCCACCTCGACCCCGTCGAAGCCCAGCGCCTTCAGCTTCTGCAGGACCACGTCCCACGGGACCGGATCGTTCTCGTAGGGTCCAATCGTGTAGGCCCAACTGCCGATGGAAATCTTTTTCATTTGATGAACTCCTTCCTCAAAGGTATTGCGTACTCTTGTAGGTTGCGTGTACCGCACCGCGATTTCGAGAACGAAACCGGCCGTGACGTGTCGCACAAATCCCTTCGTACCCGTAGCCGACTGGTTTAACACAAGGGGTTGGGCGCTGTCCAACGCCCAAGTCCGGGGTGTGCGAGTACGTAGCCCGGTCTCCCCGAGGCCGGGATCGCGTTTGCAGAAATGGCGGCGTGGCCAGCTTACGCGAGTATCCGTTCCCGTCCGGGATCGTAGGGCGGTCGCGTGTGGGCGGTGGCCGCGATCGGAACGCCGTCGACGAGGATGGCGAAGCTCCCGGATTCGATGTAGGCCTTGTCTACACCCTCGGCGTGTTTTATATATCCGAGGCCCACCGACGCGCCGAGGGTATAGCCGTAGCCACCGGAGGTGGTGTAGCCCACCGTCTTTCCATCACGGAGGATCGGTTCGCCACCCCAGAGCAGGGGCTCGGGATCCTCGAGCACGAAAGCCAGCAAGCGCTTCGTCGGTGTTTCGCCGCGCCGGGCGCGCAAGACCTCCTGGCCGACGAAGCGGACCGGCTTGTCCCACGCCACGGCAAAGCCGAGGCCCGCCTGTATCGGGTCGTCGTCGGTAGAGAGTTCGTGGCCCCAGGCGCGGTAGGCCTTCTCCAGGCGCAGCCCGTTGATGGCGTAGTGCCCGGCATTGACCGCGCCGTGTTCCGCGCCCGCCTGCATTATGGCATCGTAGATCGCGGGCAAGTCTTCGTTCTTCGCATGCAGTTCCCAGCCGAGTTCGCCGACGTAGGTCATTCGTACCGCGAGCGCCGTGGCGCCGCCGATGGCAGTTTCCTTGGCCGCGCCAAAGGGAAAGGTCGCGTTCGATAGATCGGCGTCGGTGATTGCCGAGAGCAGTCCGCGGCTCTTGGGTCCCATGACGCCGACGACGCCCCAGTCTGACGTGATGTCTATCAATGAGACCCGCGCGTCCTTCGGTGTATTGCGGGTGATCCAGTCGAAGTCACGCACGGTCTGCGCGGAGGCGCTGACGATGTAATAACGATCTTCCGCGAGGCGCACGACGGTCAGGTCGGTCTCGTAGGTGCCGCCGTGGTTGAACAGGCCGGTATACACCGCGCGGCCTGGCGGCACATCCACGTCATTGCCGCAGAGCCATTGCAATACGGCGCAGGCCTCCGGTCCTTCCAGCATGAACTTCGAGAACGAAGACTGGTCGAAGACGGCCACCGCCTCGCGCGCCGCGCGGTGCTCTGCCGCCACGCAATCGAACCAGTTCTGGCGTTCGAAGCTGTATTCCGTATCCGCGGCCATGCCCCCACGCGCAAACCAGTTGGGGCGTTCCAGACCCATCTTTGCGCCGAAGCAGGCGCCCGCCGTGGCGAGCCGGTCATGCAGCGGACTGTGCCGCCGGTCGCGGCCGGTTTCGAATTCACGGTTCGGCCAGGCAAGTTGGTAGTGCAGTCCCAGCACTTCGGTCACGCGGTCACGCAGGAAGGCGCGGCTATTCTGCGCGGCGGAAAAACGCCGCACATCCACCGACCACAGGTCCATCGGCGCTTCGCCGCCGGTCATCCATTCCGCGAGGTACTTGCCCGCGCCGCCCGCGCTGGCAATGCCGGCGGAGTTGAAGCCCGCGGCGATGTAGAGCTTGTGCAGTTCCGCCGTTTCGCCCAGCAGGAAATTGTTGTCCGGGGTGAAGCTCTCCGGGCCATTAACGAATCTCGGGAAGGCCGCGGTCTCCAACGCGGGGATGCGATGTTTCCCTGCGGCGAGTGGCTCCTGATACTTCGGCCAGTCGGGTTCCAACAGATCAAAGCTGAAGTCCGCGGGAATCTCGTCGACCATCCACGGCTTCGTAAATTTCTGAAAGGCCCCCAGCATGATGCCGCCCTCTTCCGGGCGGAAGTAGGTGCAGCGGTCCGGGTCGCGGCCGACGGGCAGGCCATCGTGCGCGCCCTCGATCGGCTCGCTCACAATGTAGTGATGCTCGACGGGATACAGCGGAATGCTTACGCCCGCGCGTGCAGCAATCTCGCGCGACCACATGCCGCCGGTGAGCACCACATAGTCCGCCGCGATTTCGCCTTGCGCTGTTGCCACGCCGCGCACGCGGCCGTCGCGGTGCAGCAGATCGGTGACGCGAATGCCTTCACAGATCATTACATGGTTCTGCCGCGCGCCCTCCGCCAGCGCCAGTGCCGTCTCTTTTGGGCGTACCCGGCCATCGCCCGGAAGCCATACCGCGCCCAGCACGTCGTCGGTGCGGATCAGCGGCCAGCGTTCCCCGGCCTCGCTTGCGGAGATGAGGTGCGCTTCCACGCCGAAGACTTCCGCCATCGCAGCCGTGCGCCGGAGCTGGGTCATCCGCGCTTCACAGGTGCCGACGATCAGGCTGCCGCAGTTGTTCCACCCCGTGGCGACGCCGGTCTCGGCCTCCAGTTGCGCGTAGAGCGCGACGCTGTACTTGTTCACCTTCGTCATGCTGTTCGAGGTGCGCAACTGGCCCACGAGGCCCGCTGCGTGCCAGGTGGTGCCGCCCGCCAGCGCGTTCTGTTCCAGCAGCACGACATCGCGCCAGCCGAGTTTGGCGAGGTGGTAGGCCACGCTGCTGCCGGCGATGCCGCCGCCGACGATGACGACGTGGGCGGACTTGGGGATGCTGGATGGCGTGCTCACAGTAGGAATCTCCCGGGGCGTTGGAAGCGCAGAGTGTAGCGGTCGCGGGGGCGGAGACGCGAGCGGCCGCGATCTACCCTGGGCTGCCCGTAGATGCTAGGCTCCATATGCCGGTAACCCGAGGAGGCCTGCGATGAATCTCGAAACGGTATTTACATGCTGCAACTACGCGGTGTTGCCTGCGTGGGGATTGCTCGCCGTGGCGCCCCGGTGGCGGGGCACACAGCTTCTCGTTCACACGGCCGCGGTACCGCTGCTGCTCGCGGTCGTCTACCTCTATTTTATTCTGACGGGTTTCGGCGGGAGTGACGAGGGCGGCTTCGCTTCGCTGCAGGGCGTCATGGCCTTATTCAGCGAGCCGCGTGCGGTGTTGGCGGGGTGGATTCATTACCTCGCCTTTGATCTCTTCATCGGCGCGTGGGAAGTGCGCGATGCGCAGCGGCGGCGGATTCACCACCTTCTGGTGGTGCCGTGCCTGTTCTTCACGCTGATGCTCGGGCCGATCGGGCTGTTGCTCTACTTCATCTTGCGCTGGACCCTGCGGCGCGAGTTTGTTATCGATGAGGCGAAGGTGGCGAGAAGCTAGGGCGTCCCTACAGAACGCTGCATTGTTGTGGACTTGGAGCCCGGGATCAGGTCGCAGTGCCGTAGGCGCGTAGACCGCAGCCCTGGCATACGGAACGCCAATAGAACCGATCCCTGGATAGGCGATCTAGTGCCGCAACCGGTGCGCGCTCATGCACTACATGCGGTCCGAAGCCTACCGGTCATTCGTCCACCGGCATCAATTCGTTCGGCGCGAATTTCACGGTGAACAGCGACTCACCTGCCGCCGTGCGGCAATCGGCATTCAAGGTGGCGGTGTCGCCCGTCGTGTCCGCGGTGAGCAGCAGGAAGGAATTTTCATCGCCTGCGCTGTGCAACACTTCCGGCGCGGGCACGTCGTAACTTTCGATAAGCGTGTTCGCGAGGGGGGAGGTGATGATCTCGGTGATGTCGTAACCCGCGAGATCCGCGACCTCGTGCCGGACGGCGCGCGACCAATGAATATCGCCGCTCAACAACACCACACCCGTGATCTTCTGAATACCGAGGAAACGGAACAGCGCGTCGCGCTCATGGGGATAGCGCGCCCAGCAGTCATTTTTATTCTCCGGCACCGCGTCGTTCCAGACCATGCCGCTGCAGATCAGCTTGAAGGGTGCGCTGGATTCCTTCAGCGCCTTCGTCAGCCACTGCCATTGGGCGCCGCCCAGCAGCGTTGGCTTGCCGGCTTCCCACATCGAGTCTTCCGTGCCCGCCGCCCAGCGCGTGTCGAGCAGGAAAAACTCCATCGGGCCGCGGCGAAAGGAAGTGAAGATTCCTTCGTCGCTCAGGCCGATGCGGCGCAGCGCGTGGTACTCGCCGAAGGCCTTGCGCGCGTTCTCCTTACCTTCGAGGTTTCCGTCGGTGTTGTTGCTGCCGAAATCATGGTCGTCCCAGGTCGCCCATAGCGGTACCCGCGGAAGATGCTCCCGGATGTCCTTCTGCTCATAAAACTCGCGGTACCGCTCACGCTGCACGCTGAGATCCGTGCTGTCGATGTATGGCGTATCGCCCAGCAACACCACGCCCTGCGCTCCGGCGTTGCGCATCGCGCGCCAAACCGGTTGATCCGGGAAGCGCTTGTCGTTTGCACAGGAGCCGACGCCAAGCGTCGCCACCTGAGGCGCGTCCAGCGGCGGTGGCGTATCGAAGGCATACTGCGGGCCCTCGACCAGCGTCTCTGCGCCGGACATGATGGTGTAGGTATAGGTCGAATCCGGTTCCGGCAGGGCAATGGACCAGAGGATGCAGTTGTCATTCTCCGCATCCGCCTGGCTCATCAAGACGCGCGAGGGCTGCGCATCGCCGGCCTTGGTTGCGACGATTCGGTAGCGGCCGGGTTCCGACATGCGCGCCCAGACGTAGGTCCATTCGTGATCCTGATGGCCCAGAAACGGGCCATGCGTGACAAAGGCCTGCGCCCCGGCCGGACAGACCGCCACAATGGCGGCAACACAAAGGAAAGCGGAACTAATTCTGCGCACGGCCCATCTCCCTTACTTGCATTTTCCAGAGGATCTTGCGCGCTTTCGTGGCGCGTTTCACGGACCCGCACTGCATAACCCGGACGGGGTGTATCCCGCAGAACTCGAGGGTCATGCCTTTCATGCTCTGGATGGCCGGATTGCCGAAGAGCAGGCGTATGGCCAGCGGCGGACCATCGAGCGTGATGATCAGGCGTGCGGATTTTCCGGTGAGCAACTGCTCCGGCAGGTAGGCTTCACCCGTGGAAAACTTGAAGCCAAAGCCCGGAATGAAGACCCGGTCGATGAAGCCCTTCATCACGGCGGGCATGGAGCCCCACCACATCGGATACAGGAATACGAGGTGGTCCGCCCAGCGGATGGCCTCCTGCGCCGCGCGCAGGTCCGGCTCCAGCGCCTGCACTTCCTTGTAGCCCTTGTGCAGGACCGGATCGAAGTCAAGGTCACCGATGTTGATCTGGCGGATCTCGGCTTCCGATTCCACGGCCCCCTCGCGGTAGCACGCCGCGAGCATGCCGCAGAGCGAGTCGGGGTCCGGGTGCCCCAGTATGATCAGGATCTTTTTCTTCATGCTTCCTCTCACGACAAAGGCTGCCGCAAATCATAGCATTCCGGGACGCTGCTCGCACCGGCGCGGTCTGCGCGCTATACTTTCCGGACGCGGTGAACCGCCGCACATTCACTGTGGATGAGTCCCAACGGAGAGTTCCATGTCAGCCCAGGAAACCCTGAACTTCGACGGCCCACCGTCTTTCGGCCCGATTTACAAGAAGATTTTTCTAACCCGCCGTCCCGGTTACCGGCCGGACACGGCACTGCCCACTTTGGTGGCCCGCTTCGACGGGGTGACGCCGGATATAGGAAACGTGGCGAAGTACCGTGAAGTCTGTGACTGGCCCGGGGACGACACCCTGCCGATTCTGTATCCGCACGTGCTGACTTCCAGTCTGCACCTTTCCCTCATGACCCACCCCGGTTTCCCGCTTTCGATGATGGGCGCGGTGCATGCACGCAACCACGTGTTGCAGCAGCGCGCGATCCAGCGCGACGAAGCACTCAGCGCCGAGGCCGCCCTGTCGGGCTGGCGCGTGGTGAAACAGGGGATTGAGACCAACGTCACCACGCGCATCACGGCCGGGGAGGAGACCGTGTGGGAGAGCGCAAGCGTCTACCTGGTGCGCGGCAAACATGCGAACCCGGAGGACGCCCCGGAAAGCGCGAAACTGGATGCGCTGGAAGGCGGCGACCTGGAGACCGGCTGGCCGGTGCCGTTGGGTACGGGCCGCCGCTATGCCGCGGTTTGTGGCGACTACAACCCCATCCACATCTCAAAGTGGCTGGCCAAACTCTTCGGATTCAAACGCGAGATTGCGCATGGTATGTGGTCCGCCGCCAAGTGTTGCGCGGCGTTGCCCGCACCGCCAGATGGACCGCAGCGGATCGATCTGTTGTTCAAGGGGCCGGTGTTCATGCAGAGCAAGGTCGCGCTCAAGGCCGAGACCAGCGGGGACGCGCGGCGCTTTGATCTCTTCTGTGGGAGCAATCCGCGCCCGACCATACAGGGACTGTGGGCGGCGGCGGAACCCGGCACGACCCTGACCCTGTAGCAGCGGATCCACCATGCAACTGCTGCACACGCTCTATCAGGTCGGCGGCGATCTCATGGGCCTTACGTGGGACGGCGCGGATGCGGGTTTCAACGACGGCAACAGCTATGCGCTCAAGACCGGCGACGGCATCGTGCTGATCGATTGCGGTTGTGGCGATACCCTGGATCAAGTCTTTGCCAACATGCGCTATTGGGGGCTGGACCCAGCGGACATCCGGCACTGCCTGCTGACGCATGCGCACTATGATCACGCGGGCGCCGCACATCTGCTCAGCGCACAGGGGATTGAACTCATCGCACACACGGAGACCGCTGCGGCGGTCGCCCGCGGCGATGAGCGGTGTTGCGGCTACCTCTATCACAAGGTATTCAAGCCGGTGCGTGTGGACCGCACCGTAGCCGACGGCGACGCCATTGAACTGTGTCGCCAGCGTTTCGACGTGTTGCACCTGCCGGGACACAGCATGGGCTGCACCGCGTACGTCACGCGGATCGAAGGCAAGCGGATCGTGTTCAGTGGCGATGTGATTGGCACGCTCGGCTTCGGGGACTTCGGTTGGAGCGGATCCATCGACTTCGACAAGGCGCAGTACATCGCATCCCTGCGGCGTTTCGCGAAAATCGACACGGACATCATGTTGCCCGGGCACGGCATGCCCTACTTCCACCAGCCCCGCCGCCGCGTCGAAGCGGTGTTAAACGAAGCCCTGATGCAGTGGCGTTAGCCCTTCGGTTGTCCCACCCCCGCACCGCAGCCCCAAAGGGGCGACCGGGATTTACGCGGGGTCAGGCGGCGCGCCGAAGGCACGACGGCCGCAGCCCCGGGGAAACGGGTGTCGGCATCGATCAAGCCCTGAAGGGGCGCACTAGCGCTCAATCCCACACGTAGCGCTCGTCAAATCCAACGCCGTACTTGCGGAGCAACGCGCGGAATTCATCCTGGAAGGTCATGGTCATGTGGTGTTCCGCCGGATGCTGAATATATCGGCGAAGTTGCGGTATGCGGGAGTGGCCGATCGAGAACGTGCCGTAACCGTTTTGCCACGAAAACTCCGTGATCGCGGGGGATTTCGTCTTGAGTCATTTTGAAGTCGGCGTCTTGATGTCCTTCACCAAATCTGCGGGGCCGGTGTTCTTGGACAGGACGCAAAGAACGTGGATGTGAACTTCCATCCCGCCGATCTCGAGCGCGGGAGAATCAATCTTGGTCATGACACGTGCGCGGTAGCGATAGAGTTCGTCGCGAACCGGCGGGTCGAGTAGGGGGGGCGGTTTTTCGTGCTGAATACAAAGTGGAGAAAAATATGTGTGAGCGATTGAGGGACATCGTAGCGTGCCAACGGTTGGGACGTGTGGCTGGACGCGGCGTACCCGGTTGGGGAATCTAGTCCTTCGGCTGAGCGGCGGGGAGGAAGGCGTCGGCGTGGATATCCTGGAGGCTGGCGCCGGCGATGAAGGCTTTGCGTTGCATCATCTGCACGAATTCCGGTGCACCGCAAAGGTAAACCCGGTAGTCCTTCAGGCTGGGCAGACGGGTCGCGATCAGGGCGTCGAGGGCTTCGGTTGCGATGCCTTCTTCCGCTTCACCGTGCAGAATTCCGGGATGGTACTGCAGGTTGTCGTGTGCCGCTTCCAGCGCGCGCAACTCGTCAACCAGATACAAGCCCTCGCGGCGCAGGCTCCCGTGGAAGAGATGGATCGGGCCCTGGTGCCCATCGGCGAGTGCGGCCCGCAGGATGCCGTAGAGCGGGGCGAGGCCCGTGCCTGTGCCGGCTAGCAGCAGCGGACGCTCCGGCGCGCCACCCAGATAGACACAGCTGCCCAGCGGGCCCATGAGACGTACGGAGCTTCCCGCTTGGGCCGCATCTCTTGCCCAGGTGCTCGCCTTGCCGCCCTTAAGCAGGGCGATCTGGAATTCGAGAAAGGCGTCGTGCCCGGGGACGCTCGCCAGACTGTAGCTGCGAATGGCGCCGTCAGGGAAGACGACGTTCATGAACTGCCCTGCTTCGTAGTCGGGCAGGGGATCACACTGCATGCGGAGCCGCACCACCGATTCGCTCAGCCAGTCCCGTTCGGTCACGGTTGCGTCGATTTGCTGGAGCGCATCTTCACAGCGTGCCGCTTCGAGGTCGGCTTCCGGAACGCAGCAGCAGGACAGAAACAGCCCCTGGCGGCGCTGCGCTTCCTTGAGGGTGGATTGCGATTGGGGGGGGACCGTGCCCGATACCGCGCGCAGCATGCAGGTATGGCACACGCCGCTGCGGCAGGAGGAGGGCATCTCCACGCCGTGGCGCTCGAGCCCGGCGAGTACCGACTCACCGGACTCGAGCTCGAAACGCTGGGATTCGAGAGTTATCGCGGGCACGGCAATCAGGCTCCTGCCGGCATACGGCCGAGCACATCGTCGCGGGTCGTTTCGACGATCGCGAGTACTTCGTCGATGGACTCCTGCGGGACCGCCAGTTCCTGCAGCGATTTCGACAGGTTTTCGGCGACGGCGTCGAAGTGGCTGTCGTTGAGGCCTTTCTCCACGAGGTGTGCATGCGCCTTGCGCATGTCGTCACCGGTGTAGCTGTTCGGTCCGCCGAAGGCCATGGTCATGAAGGCCTTCTGCTTCGCGGCCTGCCGTTCCATGTCGATACCGTCAAACCAGTAGTTGATGCGGTCGTCGCTGAGGACGTGCCGGTAGAAAACGTCTACCGCCGCATTGACCGCTGCTTCCCCACCCAGTTTCTCGTACAATGTGCTCATGGCATTGCCCTTTCGGTTGATGATGGGCTAAGATATATCCAAAATATATCAAATGTCAAATTGATCTCCGGGCCCCCGGAAAATTGGGAGAGAACCCATGAAATTAACGCGCTATACCGACTACGGACTGCGGGTCCTGCTGTACCTGACCCTGAAAGAAGTAACCACGATTAGCGAGGTGTCCGCATGTGGTCAAGGTGGTGCACCACCTGGGCAAGTTGGGGTTGATTGTGACCCAGCGTGGCCGGCAGGGGGGCATTCGGCTTGCGCGTGCACCGGAAACGATTGTGCTTGGGGATGTCGTGCGCCGCCTCGAGCCGAACTTCGATCTGGTCGAGTGCTTCGGGGGCGACGACGGCTGCGTCATCTCACCGGTGTGCCGGCTCAAGGGGGTGCTGGGCCAGGCGTTGAACGCGTATTTCGCCGTGTTGGACGGATATACCCTGGCCGATCTCACGGTCAATCAGAGCGCATTGCGGAGAGAGCTCAGTTTGTAGCCGCGGCCCGGTGGTTGCCGATCACTTCGGTGGTCGTTAGCGCACGTTCGTAGACCCGCATCAACTCGAGGGATCCCGCGAATTCGCCGGCAAGCCGGAACAAACGGTCCATCGTGAATTCGCCGAGTGCCGCGGGAACGCGGAACCAGCCCTGGACCGCTGTATTGCCACCATCCAACAGGCGCCCGTCGACAACGAAGGACAGGATGCCCGCAGGACGATCGATGATCACGGCCACGTGTTGTACCGTGCCGGGTTTGATCACGCCGGGCTCGGAGCTGAAGCGGGCCTCCGCGGCGCCGCTGTCCAACTCGGCGATGATGCTGCCGCCGCCACCATAGCCGATGGCCAGGGCCACGCCGCCCTTCCGCTTCAACTCCAATACACGCCCGGCCGGCGGGTCCTCCGGGAAGGCAATGGTCAGGTCGAGGGTCAGGCTGTCCGCGGGTCCGAATTTCGGGTAGCGGGGGAGGGGCAGGTAAGCGCCTGGCCGGATGAGGTTTCCGGGGTAAGCGGTCATCTGCCCTTCCTTCGTGATCGCCGCGCGGTCGAACTGGCCCCAGAGCGCGTCGAGAAAGGCCGCCGGGATCTCGTGCACACGCGCAACGGACTTCTGCGTCTCGGTCACCCAATAGCGGCCGTCCTGTTCAATGAAGTCCGGGTAGCTCATCCGGGTTACGGTGTTCGCGTCGTAGAGCAGAATCTCCGGCTGGGTCCAATGGATCGCGCCATTGCGCTCGATGCCGCCCGCGACCCATACGGGATTGCGGCCGTGGTAGTCCTTCCCGCCGTGGTTGTGGAACCAGTAGAGGTACTTCCCGTTGCTGAAGCGGCGCACAAAGTTCGCTGCGCGGGGATGCTTCACCAGCGCGCCATCGGGGGCGTAGGCCATGTACGCGGGCGGTGTCCAGCTGTGGCCGCCGTCGCTGCTGTAAGCGTGGCAGGGGTAGCCCTGCGTCGTGCGGTAGGTGCAATAGAGCGTGCCGTCGCTGAGCGCGGTCAGGTTGTGCTCTTCCGCGATCGGTCCTTCCGGCGCACGGAGACCGACATCGCCATCCGGCAAGGTTTCCCAGAGGATTTTCGCCGGGTCGGATTCGCTGAGGATGTTGGTACTCTTGAGGAAGACGCCCTCGGACTTTTCGATGAAGCCCTCGCCCAGCGCGCCAATTTTCGACAGGCCGATGTAGACCGCATCGCCGCTGATCAGTGGCTTGCCGACGCCCCAGAAGATACGCAGGCCGTCTGCCTGGCCATTCGCGCGGTCGATGTCGAAGGCGCGCACGGGCACCGGATAGCGATCCGCCGACCAGCCTTGCCCGCCGTCATCGGAGTATTTGAAGACGTAGTCGCCGAGGGTGTCCACGCGCTTGCGGGCGTAGTCTGTGCTGGCTTCCACCGCGCGCCGATTCTCGGTGTTGTAGACGTAGAACACGTAGATGCGCCCGCCGGGCACCACCAGCGGCATAGCCCACGAGGCCTCCGGCGGTCCCTGCGGCTCAATGTCCACCAGCGGCCCCCAACTCTGGCCCTGGTCCGTGCTAATGGTGGAAACGACATGTTGCTGTTCGCCACCTTCTTCGCCCGGGCCGGTGGTCATCACGCAAACCCAGTGGCCGTCTTGCGTCGTCACGACATAGGGCTGATCGCAATAGCCCTCGCTCGGAATCTCCAATCCGTTGCGGAGATCGCGCCAGTCCGGCGCGGCTTCATCGGCGGCAGAAAGAACGGTTACAATCAGCGCGGCCAGCAGGTTCATCGAAGACAGCCCCCTCAAAGGTTTCAGCGGTTTCCGGGAAGCATAAGCAACAGATCCATGTCATTGCGAATCATAACCGCCACTTGTGTGCATCGTGTGTCCACATGCGCGATGTGATCGAAGGCATCACCGCGCAACTCGATCGCGTACCGCTGTCGCGCTTCGCGCCGAGTCCCACGGGCTACCTGCACCTGGGGCATCTCGTGAATGCCATCTGCACTTGGGGCATCACACACGCGCTCGGCGGCAAGGTGATCCTCCGGCTGGAGGACCATGACCGGGGGCGGTGCCGCCCGGAATACGAGGCGGCGATCCTGGAGGATTTGGAATGGCTCGGGCTGCTGCCGGACATTGGGACCGTAGAGGCCTTTCGCGCTGGCGCGACGCGCTACCGGCAACGCGACAACGCGGCGGCCTATGATTCCGCGCTGGCGCAGTTGATGGCCACCGACCATGTCTACGGCTGTGACTGCTCGCGCAAGACGATCCTCGCGCGTGCGCCACAGACCAACGATGAACTCTGCTACGACGGTTTTTGCCGTGATCGGGCATTGCCCGCCGAGGTACCGCACGGCACGCGGATGTGGCTGCCGTCGAAGCCAATCCACTTCGACGACGCCTGGCGGGGGCCGCAGACACAGACGCCCGCGGAACAGTGCGGCGATATTCTGCTGCGTGATCGGCACGGGAACTGGACCTACCACTTCGCGGTGACCGTGGACGATCTGGATCAGGGCGTAAACCTTGTGATTCGCGGGGAAGACCTGCTCGCGTCGACCGGGCGGCAGATCCTACTGTCCGAACGTCTCGGGCGCGTGGACCCGCCGGTCTATCTGCACCATCCGCTGATCACCGACCCCGCCGGCCGCAAGCTCAGTAAGCGGGACTTCGACAAGGCCCTCCGCGATTACCGCGCCGAAGGCGCGTCGCCGGAAGAGGTGCTGACCTTGGCGGCACAACAGGCGGGACTTATTGAGGCGGGCCGCCGAATCGACGTGGGGGAGCTCCCCGGGATTTTCGCGTGAACCGCGTGGGGGGGCTTGAGTCTTGCATCGGGCGGATGCCATTAACACGATCCTGGCCTCGGGGAGGCCGGGCTACGGGCTTCACGTGAGCCTCGGTGGGGCAGGGAGTGCATGAGCTTGCTCATGCCTCGTGGCGCTTCGCCACGAGCCGCGCCGCAAAGGCCTCGGGCGCTGGTGGATGTTTTGGCGCTTGGTATGACGCGGGTCATGGTTCCGCGCCTGAGCTCATCGAAAGCCCCGAGCATGATGTCGCGCGACTCGCTGGCGCGAGGCATGAGCAAGCTTATGCACTCCGTAGCGCACGCCGACCTTTACAAATTGCACCAGGCGGATGCTGTCGACGCGATCCCGGCCTCGGGGAGGCCGGTCTGCGGGCCGGGGCATCGGTAGCCCGGGGTCCCCGCCCCCGGGAGGGGGCGTTGGCGACGTCTTCGCGCCTATACCGTCCCCGCAATCTCTTTCCGGCGCACGATGACTTCGATCACCATCCCCGCGGCGAGCGCGACATTGAGCAAAGCGTAGGGCCGAATCGGGAAGAAGAGGATCAACTCGACCGCGTAGATTATGAAGGACCACGCGAGCGCGGTCTTGAAGCGCGCGCCCAGGATCTGCAGCCAGACCAGGATAAAGAACCACGTCGCCTTCGTGTAGTACACCTTCTCGCCGATGGATAGTTGATTCGCGAGAACAGCGCTCTGCTCGTACTTGGTGAAGATCGCACCACCGCCGGTCACCCAGAACTTGTACTCGAAAATGATGTGGACGATGGTATAGCTCAGCGCGAAGAGCCAGTACATGGGGAAGTGGGTGAGGCTGTGAGCAATTTTCGCTGTGTTCATCCCTGTATCCGTT
>JAUIKJ010000396.1 GCA_030430835.1 Candidatus Hydrogenedentota bacterium | reverse complement strand
TCTGCCGTGCACGGGAGCTGCTCGGGGGGGATGACACGGTCCCGGTCTACGGTATAGGAGGACTGTTGGAACATGAAAACGTCTTCGCCGACCGTTTCCTGCATGCGCTGAAGTTGGCTGGGCTGGATTCCGGGTTGACCCCACTTCGCGGGCACAAGGCCGTGCTTCAATTGACTACACTCAGCGGGTTGCCCGCCTGGGTGGCACAAGCAGGCTCCGGCGCGGTCACAGACCTTGGGGTGCTGCCCGTGACAGAGGGGATGGACGCCGGGCACGCACCACTGGATTCCCTCAATGCCCACGAGATTGCGGCGGTCATGAACGCTGCCGACGCTGCCACGCACCGCGCCGTAGGCGAACAGACGGCGCCGATTGCACGCGTTATCGATCTCGCCGCCGATGCCCTGCAGGCCGGCGGCCGTATTCTCTACGCCGGCGCCGGGACCAGTGGGCGGCTCGGCGTACTCGATGCTTCGGAATGTCCACCCACCTTTGGGGTGCCGGCGGAACGCGTGGTTGGCATCATTGCCGGTGGCGACCAGGCCCTGCGCCACAGTGTAGAAGGGGCCGAAGACGATCGCGCACAGGCCGAACGCGACCTCGCCGCGCTTGCACCCGGCGCCAACGACCTGTTCGTCGGCATTGCGGCTTCCGGTACGACGCCCTATGTACACGCTGCCATCGCCTACGCGGCCGCGCGGGGCGCGCGCACGGCGCTGGTCTGCTGCAACCCCGCCGCATCGACAACCGCCGAGGTGCTCGTCGCGTTGAACACCGGCGCGGAAGTCCTCCCGGGGTCTACGCGCCTTAAGGCGGGCACGGCCACCAAGATGGTGCTGAACATGATTACCACCGGCGCCATGGCGCGCAGCGGCTACGTTGTGGATGGCCTCATGGCCGGCATGACCCCGCGCAACGAGAAACTGCGCGAACGTGCCGTGCGGATCGTGACACAACTCAGTAGCGCGGGTAGCGATGCAGCTCGCGCGGCGCTTGACGCGGCGGATTGGCATATCGGACATGCGGTGCTGATCGCACGGGACGGATGCAGCCCGGAAGAAGCCGCAGCGGTCCTGCGCGCTGCAGATGGCAACCTGCGACGTGCGCTGCAACACCACTGAATTCTTGCCTCCCGCGGTATATCCCGATAAGATGAGGTGGCGCAGCGACAGCCGCACAGGGTGGCACGCGGCGGATGCGATGCGCGAGCGCGTGGAAGGGTGACGCCATGGACCTCAAGAAAATGCGGGAGAAGCCGGCGCGCTTCGTGATCGGACTCATGACCGGCACGTCGAGCGACGGCGTGGATGCGGTGCTTGTTCGAATCAAGGGCACTGGACCATCCCTCGTGATGAAGTTCATTGCGCACCAGCACCTTCCCTTTTCCCAATCGCTCAGTGCCCGTCTCATCAATGAGCACATGGGTGCCAAGGAAATCTGCCAGCTCAACGTCGAAGTGGGGGAGAGCCTGGCGGAAGCCGCGCGCGCCATGCTGGAGACCGCCAAGGCCGAGGAGGTCGAGGTCGACTTCATTGCTTCTCACGGACAAACGGTCGCCCACTATCCACCGCCCGACAACACCCCCGGTGGGACCCTGCAGATCGGGGAGCCCGCGGTCATCGCGGAGCGCACCGGCCTGCCGGTAGTCTCCGATTTTCGGCAGCGCGACATCGCCGCGGGCGGCCAGGGTGCGCCGCTCGTGCCCTATGCGGACTGGCTCCTTTGGCGCGACAAGAAAGAGCACAAGACCCTTGCGTGCCTGAACCTCGGGGGCATTGCTAATTTTACCGTAGTCACTCCCGAACTCGACGACGTAATCGCCTTCGACACCGGGCCGGCGAACATGGCCATCGACGGTGCGGTGCGCCAGCTCACGCGTAACGAGCAGGTCTACGACAAGGATGGGCAGCTCGCTGCCGACGGCATTGTCATCGATGAGTTTCTGGAATACCTTCTAAGCCACAGCTACTTCGACAAGCTGCCGCCCAAGAGTACCGGCCGCGAAGAGTTCGGCGCCGAGGTCTACCTGCGCGATGCGCTCACCAGCCGCCGGGAACACACCACCGAAGACCTCGTGGCCACCGTGACCATGGCCGTGGCGAAGAGCATCGTGGAAGCCTACCACCGCTTCATTCGGCCACAGTACAAGGTGGACGCGCTCATCATTGGCGGTGGTGGCGCGAAGAACCGCAGTTTGCTCTCGATGATTCAGAAGGGCGTTGCAAACGTGCCGGTCTTTACCACCGATCAATACGGTATACCGCACGGTGCCCGTGAAGCGATCGCATTCGCCGTGCTCGGCAATGAGACGATCTGTGGCACGCCTTCCAACGTGCCCCAGGCCACCGGCGCCGAACGCGCCGTCGTTCTTGGCAAGATCACTCCGGCCTGAGGCAGGTCGGGACGCTTTGGACACCAAATTTAAGCCGCCACTTGCGTAGTTGGACTCAGCAACGGTTACGTGATACGAGTCCTTGCGGGAGTAGACATCCCCCTAAATCCCCCTTCGAAGGGGGACTTTGATGCAGTGTTCCTGGATATCCCTAGCGCGGCGTGGTCATCATTACTGCGCTCGTGCGTGATTCGCCTCTGTTTGTTCGGGCCTCGTCCCCCTTCGAAGGGGGACTTTGACGCAGTGTTCCCGGATACCGCTAACGAAGCGTAGCCATCATTACTGCGCGCGTGCGTGATTCGCCTCGGTCCGTTCTGGCCTCGTCCCCCTTCGAAGGGGGACTTTGACGCAGTGTTCCCGGATACCGCTAACGAAGCGTAGCCATCATT
>JAUIKJ010000018.1 GCA_030430835.1 Candidatus Hydrogenedentota bacterium | reverse complement strand
CGCACCTCCATCTCGATCATCAGTGACCCCATCATGCTGGGCACCATCGTGTTGGGCCTGTTCATGGTGGCCAGCGGTTTCGAGGCCGATGCAGAAGACACGGCGGGCGTACTGGTGCGCGCTTTCGCGCATCCGCTGACCTTCCTGATCTCCGCGCCCGTGACCGTGGGCATCGCGCTTCAAAGCGTGCACTGGCTGCGCCGCGACGAGCGGCATGGCCCCCCTGCGCCCCTGGAACACCTCCGCCGCATCCGTCACCAGAAGGCCCGACGCGATGTGCCTTTCGCATCCGCGCTGGATGCGCAGGTCTGGTACGAAACGAAACGCGGCGGTTGGGCGCTGCCCGCAATATCCTTCTGTGTCTGGTGCGTACTCGTGGTGTTCTATCTCATCCTGCGCGGCAAATATTCCTCGGTAGGCGCCTGGATGCAGTTCCTGCCATACATCGCAGTGGTACTCGCCGCGCCGATGGCGGGTCTTGTCTCGGGCGTGCCGAGCACCAGACGCCTCGGCCGTACCGATTCCTTTCCCCAACTGCGGCCGCAGGATAGCGCGGGCATCGCATCCGCCAAGTTCGTCGCGAAGGCACGTTCACTCTTCTTCACAATGATCTGGGCTTTCGTCGTGTCGACCATCGCCCTGCTCCTCTTTGGGGGCACGGAGGTCAAGCTACTGGGCCAGGCCTTTGAACGCGGCTATCTGGGGCCGGTCGAACTTCTTGTCATCCTCACCGGTCCCGCACTCCTCGCCGCCGCCGTGGCATGGGTGCTCATGTGGCTCAACCTCTGGGTGCTTACTTTCGCATTCTTCACGGCGCTGGCACTGGAGAGCACCGTGTACGTACTGGCGCATTTGTCCGGCGTGGGTACTGGTATCGCCCTCTTGCTGACCCTCGTCTTTGCTCTCGCAGTTGCACGACGCAAACACGCGCTCAACGCCCGGCACATCGCTGCTGCACTTGTCGTCTGGCTTGGCGCAGGCAGCTTCATCTGGTTCCGCCAGATCGATTCGCCCTGGCCTTTCATCAACTTGTTCCTTTCCTTCGCCGCCGCCAGTCCCCTGGCCTGGCCCTTTGTGGCAATCCCCTTCGACCTCAAGCGCCTGCGGCACCAGTAGGAGACCCGAGATGATCCCCCCTCACTTGCGCCAACCATGGATTGCAGCCGCGGTGTTCGTGCTTGGCATATGCGTCTTGTCTAATCTTGCAGCCCCGCCATGGCGGCTCCGCGTGGTGGAGGCCCTGCGTGGCCAAGGCTACCCCATGACCTTTGCCGAGGTGGCGGCAGCCGATCCGCAATTCACGGATGCGGAGAACGCAGCCGACCGATTCCGTCAGGCGGCGGAAGAGATCCGGGTCAGCCGTGCCACGCACGATTCCATCTGGAGTGACCTCCTTGAGACTGCCCTCGTGGAGGGCGCAACGCCTGCCCCCTTGAAACAGTTGGTGTCCGACAATGAGAAGGTCCTGGCCTTGGCCGCGAGCACCCGCACACTGCCGGGTGGCCGTTTCCCGTTGCGTGAGGACAACTGGTTCATGTGGCTGGACGACGTGTCCGACCCGGTACTCGCCGAACGACTCGGGAAACTGCTGCGCATTGCAGCGGTTGTGCACGCCCAGGCCGGGGAAATGGGCCGCGCAACGCGCATGATCGAGACCATGCATATGCTCGCGACGTCGCTTGAGAACGCGGGCCACGCCGGGTTCCGGCGCTTCGCTGCGATCCAGGACCAGAGAATGCTCGACACCCTTCGAATCCTCATCGAAGGATTCCCGCTCGATGGTGACATTCGTGAACGCTTGGTCGCAGTGTTGCAGTCGCGCGATACCGATCCCGAACGCTGGGCGTTCAGCGACGTCGTGGCTTCGGCACCCGGCGTTCTCTTTACACTGCAGCAGCCCTATTTCGCGTTCACGCCGAGGCGCCACGCGCAGCGCAACATGCACATCGGCTGGCCGCAGGAGATGGTTCTGCGTGCAGCGGGGTATGGACAATTCGGTTCGCTGCTGCTCGCCCAGTCGATAGACGACGCGGATAATTTCAAGACCAAATCCCCCTTCAAACTTCAGGATGCCATCGATCAGTCCCTGCAAGAGCAGACACCGCTCATACCGATGCGTGGCGGGACCCAAACAGCGCATATAATTTATTCGTACTGGGAATCGTACCAATACGCCGCGCAACGTGCGCAGCTCGCCGGCGGCCTCCGGCTTGCACTTGCGGTCGCGGCCTACCGCGATGCGCACGGGCGGCTTCCGGAAGGATCGGAAGACCTCGTACCCGTGTTCCTCGACGCCGTCCCCATGGACTACTGTGCGTTTCTCCGCAGCCGCTATGTTTCCAAATCGGATCGCGAGAGATTGACCGTGGACCCCTTCCCGCCCCTGCGGTACACGCCGGAGGCCGAGGGCTATCGGATTCATGCCAACTGCGAAGCGGGTGATGTTTCGCTGACGCCGCAACGCTTGAAGCAGATCGATGAGTCCGGGGCACGGCTCAACTTGCGGGTGCCCCAGTAGATCACTTCTCCTGGTTAGCCGGGTACGCGGTGCGGTGGCACCTCCACGGCGGCCCATCCGTACCCGGCCCACCTTCCTGAAGAAGATGGTTGGCGTAGCCGCTACTTCAGCCGCACCATCCGCTGGCCCTGGATGTAGATTCGGTTCTCGACGATCTTCGCGAGGAAGGTGTCGTCGAAGATTCGGCCATCCTGATCGAGCAGCCGGACGTTGGGTGCGGGCGCGGTGCCCAGCGCGGGCACGGCGGGTGCAATGCTGATCGCCACGATGATGCTGCGGCAAAGGATCATGCCAGCAATCCTCATGGGTGGTCTGCGGCCTGCATCACACGCGCTGGATGACGGGGCGCTGCACAGCAACGCAATGCCACGCGGCGCAACGGTTTAGATCACCGGAATGCCGGCACCTTGCCCGGCAGCATAGCGCACTCCTGTCTGTCTGTCATGCGCAGCGATTCCGGCGGACCACCCGGATGTCCGAGGGATTCCTGTTATACTCGCGACAGCAGAGTTGTTCCGCCCCGTAGACTTGCTTCGGCACGCCGGGGCCGGGCAGCCAATCGCTAGACCGGCGGGCCGTCCGTTGGGGAACTGGACCGGCCTGACAGAGGGGAAATTCATGGGGGAACGAACGGGCTTCGGCATAATCTGTACCCTGGTCGCGGCCACCTTGTTTGCCGGCTGCGGCGCGATGGGTGACGGCAGCCGCAACGGCATCATCACCATGTCGCCAAACCTCACCGAGACAGTCTTCGCGCTGGGCGCGGGAAGCCGGGTCGTGGCGGTCGGCGACTACTGCGATTTTCCGCCGGACGTCTTTCAGCTGCCGAAGGCCGGGGGCTATGTCGACCCGGACCTCGAGAAGATTACCCTGCTCAATCCCGGTCTGCTGGTGGTGCCCGGCGAACACCCGCAAGTGAGCGCCTATGCCGCCGAACAAAACCTGCCCGTACTCAACGTACACATGGACAACTTCGAAACCATCGAAGCCGGTATCCGCACGCTGGGCGAGGCGCTGGACTGCACGGCACGCGCCGAGAAACTCATCGCGGAGATCGATGCCGGCCGCGCGGCCTTGCAGGCGCAACTGCAGGATGTCGAACGCCCGAGCGTGCTCATCATCACCACGCGCGAATCGCACGATCTGAACGCGCTCTACACGGTGGGCAATCAGTCCTTTGTCGCCGAGCTCGTGGAACTGGCGGGGGGACGCAACCTCTTCGACGACGAGGACAAAGACTATTTCGAGGCCTCGAAAGAATCCGTGGTGGCTCGTGCCCCCGACGTGATCCTCGAGTTTCATTGCGGGCGCGGATTGACCGACAATCAGAAGCAGGCCTACTATAACGACTGGCAGGCGCTTTCAACCCTGCCCGCTGTTCGAAACGGCCGCATCAAGTTCATCACGATTTCCCACGGGCTGCGGCCCGGCCCACGCGTTATCGACGTGGCCGAACGCATTGCCCGTGAATTGCACCCGGAGGTTATGTACGCCCAACTGCAATGACGCCGTCCGCGGCGCAGCCGGGCGTCCGCGACATGGCAATGCTGCTCTCAGCCCAAGCGGTCTCCTACGCCTACACCCCCGGGGTCGCGGCGCTGGCAGGCGCGGACATCCAGATCGCCCCGGGGTGCATGACCGGCATCGTCGGTCCGAACGGTTCGGGCAAGAGCACGCTCCTCCGGCTCCTGTGTGGTTTGCTCGCGCCGGATTCGGGCACCATCACGCTCGACGGCAAGGCCCTCGCACGCATCGCCCCGCGAAGCCGCGCGCAGATTCTGGGTTACCTGCCGCAGGCCGTGCAGCCGGCATTCAGCCTCACCGCCTTTGAGACGGTCTGCCTCGGACGCTACCCCTACACCGGTGCGCTGGGTAGTCTGCGCGAAACCGATCTCGACATCGCGCGGCGGTGCATGGCCGACACGCAGACCTCGGATCTCCGTGACCGCGACTTTTCCACGCTTTCGGGCGGGGAACGCCAGCGGGTCTTGATCGCGGGCAGCCTCGCGCAGGAACCAAACCTGCTCCTCCTCGATGAACCGACCGCCGCGCTGGATCTGCACCACGCGCGGGAAGTCTTCGCCCTGATGCGCCGCCTCGCCGACGAAGGCCTCGGCATCGCCGTGGTCACACACGACCTCAACCTTGCCGCGCAATACTGCGATGCACTGACACTCATCGGTGGCGACCACCGCGTCCACGCCGCGGGCAGTCCGGCCGAGGTGATGACCGAGTCGACACTGGGCGCGGCCTACGCCAGCACAATCCGCGTAGGGAAACATCCCTTCGCCGGCACGCCCTTCGCCGCGGCGGACGGAGCGTCCCGATGAGCCGGGCGCGCGTCACACTCTTCACCACCGCCCTCCTCGTTGCCGGGGTGTTGGTGGTCCTTGCCAGTATCACGCTGGGTACCGAGCGCGTGAGCCTTTACACCGCGTGGGACGAGTGGCAGCGCGGCGCGGACTGGGCGGACGCCCCCGCGCTGAGCGTGCTGCTGAAACTCCGGCTCCCGCGAACCCTCGCATCGCTTCTTGCGGGCGCGGGCCTGGCCGTCGCGGGTTGCGCCTTCCAGGCGCTGCTGCGCAATCCCCTCGCCACCCCCTACACCCTCGGCGTCTCCAGCGCGGCCGCGCTGGGCGCATGGAGCGCCTTCATCGTCGCCGACTTCGGGTGGCTCGTGTGGGCAGAACACCTGCCGATGGGACAGATCTTCGCCTTCGTCTTCGCGGGGGCCGATGTATTGCTCGTGTGGATGCTCGCGGCACGCAGCGCGCGCAGTTCGCCCACGCTGCTCCTCCTCGCGGGCGTCACCCTCGGCATGCTCGCCAACTCCGGCATCATGTTCTCGCGCTACATCGCCAGTCCCACGCGGCTCGTCGTGATGGATCGCTGGCTCATGGGCGGCGTGGATATCATCGGCTACGGCCCGGTGCTCGCTCTCTTCTTCGGCGTGGTGCCCTGCATGGCCGTGCTCATCCTGCTCGCGGGCCGCTTCGACCAGCTCGGCTTCAGCCGCGACCTCGCCGAAAGCCGCGGCATCAACGTCGCGCGCCTGCAGTGGTTCACCTTCCTCGTCGGTTCGCTGCTCACCGCCGTCGTCGTCGCGCAGGTCGGCCCCATCGGCTTCATCGGCCTCGTCGTGCCGCACGCGGTACGCGCTTTCACCGGCCCCGGACACCGGCGCCTGATGCCCATCAGCATGCTCGCGGGCGGTATCTTCCTCTGCGCCTGCGACGTCGCCGCGCGCCTCCTCCTCCCCGGCGAGACCCCCATCGGCATCGTCACCACCCTCATCGGCGCGCCCTTCTTCCTCTACCTCCTCCTCCGCAGAAAGTTCACGGACTGGGAGTATTGAGGACGGCGTCGCCAAAGCGCGGAGCGCTTGAATAGGATAGCCCACCGTTGGCCGCGCTTGGGCGGCCTACGGTGGGAAAGAGACCCCGATGGAACAACCGCAGAGCGGTTCAATTAGGCAGCGTCAATCGTACGCTACCGCACTTTCAAGACGAACGCGCGCTTGTCCCCCTTTGAAGGGGGTGCCTAACGGGCGGGGGATGTAGCGGGTTGGCATTGACATGAATTTCACAGCCGTTGCGGGGATCTACATCCCCCTTGATCCCCCTTCGAAGGGGGACTGGATCGCGTTGAATTCACGCCAATGAAGGTCGCCGACGGCACCATCTGCCGCACGTATCCTCCTTCGACGCCAGCCCCTAGGCCGCGCGGCGGGGCAGGTGCCGGATCTGGCGGAAGCTGACCAGCCGGCCCGCCTCTTCGTCGACGAGGCGGTAGTTGATGCAGCGCAGGCTGGACCACAGCGTGAGCTTCGGCGCCATCTGAAACACTTCGTTCTCACGATGGCAGCGCTCGAGGTAGTAGTTCGGGATGCGCGCGCTGAGGTGGTGGATGTGGTGGAAGCCGATGTTGCCGGTGAACCACTGGAGCACCTTGGGCAGGTGGTAGTAAGAACTGCCCATCACCGCGCCTTCGACATAGTTCCAGTCCTTCTTCCGCGCCCAGTACACGTCTTCGAACTGGTGCTGCACGTAGAACAACCACGCACCCGCCGCGGAGGTCAGGAAGAAGATCGGAAGCTGGATCATCAGAAAGGCCTTCAGCCCGATGGTGAGCGTCATGATCAGGGTCACCACGGCCAGTGCCAGATTCGTGCGGTGCACGCTCTGCCGGTCCTTTTCGTGCGCGTTGCGCGGGGGAATGCGATACTCGACAACGAAGAGGTACAGGCTACCCACGGCGAAGAGCACCAGCGGGTTGCGGTAGATCCGGTAGGCCAGCCGCCTGCGGCGCGGCGAAGCGAGGTACTCCTCCACCGTCATCGTCCAGATATCGCCATGGCCACGCTTGTCGAGGTTGCCCGACGCCGCATGGTGCAGGGCATGCTCGTGCTTCCAGTAGTAGTAGGGCGCGCAGCACATGGTCCCTGCGATACTGCCGACGATGGTGTTCGCGCGGCGGGACTTGAAGTACGCGCCGTGGCCGCAATCGTGCGAGATGATGAAGATCCGCACAAGGAAGCCCGCCGCCGGAATCGCCAGCGCGAGGGTGAGCCAATACGATACGCCCAGGCTCCAGTACATCAGGCACCACAGCGCCACGTAGGGGATAACGGTGTTCGTGATTTGCCAGGTGCTGCGCGCCGTGCTCGGCGTCTGATACCGCTCCACGATGCTGCGCCACTGGGCATGGAAGTCTTCAGACAGGGAAGTCCTTGATTTGTCGGAAGTCATTGAATTGCAATACCTTAAACTTCAAGGTTGGATGTGATAAGGGGCCCGGGATCTCGGCGCGTTGCGCTCGATGTCATATTGTTAGTCATATGACAGTCATGAGTCAAGCGGCGTTGCCCCCTTGGACGCCCCCGCACCACGTCCGGTTTCAGCGCAGGTCGAGCGCCAGCTCCTGCATCTCGCCGGGCCCCAATGCGATGTAGAGCATATCCACGCGCAGGCTGGCCAAGACCGCTTCCGGGTCCATCGTCACGTCGCGCGGCTCAATGTAGGCCAGCACGGTGTAGTCGCTGGGCGGCAGGTCGTTGACGATAAAGGTGCCCGAGCCCACGCGCTGGCTCCGAATCTTCTGGGCGGCCAGCGTGAGGAAGGTGTCCATGGTCCACGAATTGATCTCTCTATAGCCCTCCAACACCAGCACCGAAGCGCGCTCGTCGGCACGGATCCCCTGGACCGTGCCACGAATGCCCACAGCGGGAAAGAACTCGAAGTCGCGCTCATACACCTGCCCCGACTGGATTTCGAAGCTCTCGCTGCGGCGCAGGTTGTCCGTGTTCCCCGCATAGGGAGACAAACCATTCTGATGCTGGCCCGCATACTCGAGGACGTGCACATTGAAACTCAGGCGACCCGGGGGCAGTTCGTTCAGCGCGTAGTCCCCCCCGACGACTTCAAGGTTGAAGATTTCGCGCTCGCCATCCGGCACGGTGACCACGCCGTTAATCCGGCTTCGCTCGGCCGGTCCATCCCCCACGCGGATTCGTCCGCGCAGGATGGCCGCGCCACCATAGAGGTTGAAGTCTTGCGTGGTCGTGCGACCGATGCTGATTTCTACCTGCCGGGAAGAATGCCGCTCCAGAACGTTCGTGCCGCCACTTGTATAGCGGGCCATGATGTCGTAGCGCCCGGGCGCGATACCACCGATCCGATAGCGTCCCTGCCCGTCCGTGCCGACCTTGCGATACTGCCCGCCCACCGGGCCAAGCGTAACGTGCGCATCCCCCAAGGGTGATCCGCCAACCGTCACCCGTCCGGCTACCGCGCCACCATCCGGCAGCACGATACGCAGTTCCTGCGATGGCGGGAAGTTCGAGGGCACCACTTCGTAACCGGGTGGATGCGCTTCATGGTAGGCACTGAGGCGGAATCCCTGGGGCGGTGGATCCTGAAGCAGGAACCGCCCATCGGCTCCCGTGATCGCATCGGCCGCTTCACCCGTCTCCAATTGCTGGCGATTGATGTACAACTCGGCCCCGGCGATTGGCGCGCCGCGTTCGTCAAACACACGCCCCACCACGGCGTGGCCCTCGGGTTCCGCCGTGGGCACCGGGCTGTCCTGCGCGGATGCCGGTGCCGGGGTAGCCGCCGCCGGCGTCCAATCGCCCCAATCCGGCTCCGCTGACGCGGCGGGAAGCGTCGGGGCAGCGGTCTCGGCACGCGTCAGGGGCGGCGGCTCGGGCACGGACCCGGTACGCAACACCAGCCAGAGGCACCCGGCCGCGAGGAGCAGAACGGCGATGAAGGGCAGAATCAGGCGAATTCGTTGCATGGAGACAGGATCCCACGGGAATGATTGCCCGCTATACTATACGAAACGCCCCGGCGCGTGGCGCCCCGGAGATGGGGAACCCCGGCCCAGGTGTTGGGGTTTTATCCGCATACGGCGTAAACTGATGAAAGCGACAAAGGAGTTGTCTTGATGGATGCCCTGACGCCCCTGGACCCTGCGGACTGGTCGCCGCGCCACGCGAGGCACCTGCTCAACCGCGCCGGTTTCGGCGTGCCCCACACGCGTGCGGCCGATCTAGCCGACATGGGCGTGAAGGAAGCCGTGAAATACCTGGTCCAGTTCCACAAACTGTCGGACCAGTTCTCCGCGCCGGACTTTCTAATCCAGCCCACGGCGCGCCGGCGCATGGCGAAAACCTACCCGGATCTCAGTGACGAGGAGCTCCGGATGCGCTACGCCGAGTACCAGATGATGGAGCGCATGGCGCACACACAACTCAAGGCCTGGTGGCTTCAGCGGATGGCGACCACGCCCCGCCCGCTGGAGGAGAAACTGACGTTGTTCTGGCACGGGCACTTCGCGACTTCCGCCGCCAAGGTCAAGCAATCGCAGTACAACTACGACCTCAACCAGGTGTTCCGCAAAAATGCCGCGGGCAACCTGAAGAAACTCACCATCGCGGTCGGCCAGTCCGAGTCCATGCTGGACTACCTCGACAACCGGCGCAGCACGAAAGCGCATCCGAACGAGAACTGGGCCCGGGAACTGATGGAGCTCTTCACGCTGGGCCAGGGCAATTACACCGAAGACGACATCAAGGCCGCGGCCCGGGCCTTTACGGGCTGGACCTTTGGCCGCAAGGGCTTCACCTACGCCACCAGCAAACATGACGACGGCGAAAAGTCCTTCATGGGCCGCACCGGCAACTTCGATGGCTGGAACATCATTGACATCATCTTCGAGCAATCCGCCACGGCGGAATTTTTCGCGGGCAAGCTTTGGGCCTACTTTGCCCATGAGCATCCGGACCCAAAGATCGTCCAGGCGCTGGCCGCGGTGCTGCGCGAGAACGACTATGAACTGCGTCCAATGCTGCGCAAGATGTTTGCTACACAGGCCTTCTATTCCGAGCAGGCCATGGGCACGCAGATCAAGAGCCCTGCGCAATTCTTGGTGCGCCTCTGCGCGGATCTCGGCATTGAAGACGTGCCCTACGAGCGGGTTGCCGACGCCTGCCGGACCCTGGGCCAGGATCTATTTTATCCGCCTAATGTGAAGGGCTGGGACGGCAACCGCGCCTGGATCAACGCAAACGCCCTGCTGGCCCGCTACAACATGCCGCCGCTGCTGATACAGGCCTCGATCGGCAGCGCCCGCAAGCGCGCCATGGGCAAGGCCGAAGAATCTGAGAGAATGATGATGCAGCCCGCCATGATGGCCGATGGCGCGGCCACGGCGGCAGAAGAACCGTTGACCTTCCGCGACGTGACCCGCGAATGGCGCAAGAACATCATGGCGGCGTTGAAGCAGAAGCTGGAGGACCAACCGGCCGCCGCACGCAAGGAGGCCAACGAAATCATCCGCAAGGGCGCACCCGCACAACGCCGCGCACTATTGACAAAATACGGCATTCAACTGCCGCCCTGGGAAGCCGCCGATCCCGCCTGGCTCTTCGATGATCTGCAGTTCGACACGGCAGGGGAATGCATCAACGCGCTCGCCGACCGCTTTCTCGCGGTGCCGCCCGCTGCGGACCAGCGCGCGCTGCTCCTGACCGCCCTCGGCTTCGAAGAACCCGGCACCCCCGCGAAACCGGAAGACATTTCCGTCGACAACCGCCACGCTGTGCTGCATCTGATTGGAAGCATGGCCGAGTATCAAATCTGCTAAGCAAGGAACTCCCATCATGACGCTTTCAAGACGCGACTTTCTGCACAGTGCGGCGGTCTTCTCCGCGATGGGCCTCGCCCCCCGCTTCCTCGCCCATGCCGCCGAGGAGGCGGGCCGCCAGGCCATCGCCGGTTTCGACGACGACCGCGTGCTCGTGGTGGTCCAGTTGGGGGGCGGCAATGACGGCCTGAACACGGTGGTCCCATGGTCCGACGACGCCTACTACCGTGCGCGCCCGAACCTAGGCCTGCAGAAGGAGCAACTGGTCAAGGTCAATGACGACCTCGCGCTGAACGCCGGGCTCACCGACCTGATGCGCCTCTATGACGACGGGAAGACCGCCATCATCCAGGGCGTGGGGTATCCAAACCCGGACCGTTCCCATTTCCGCAGCATGGAGATCTGGCACACCGCAAGCAACGCGAACGAGTTCCTCGGTGATGGCTGGATTGGCCGCTACTTCGACAACACGTGCAGCGGCACAGCCCGGCCGCAGGTGGGACTTGCCGTGGACGCGGAACGCCCGCAGGCCTTCACCGGCACGCGCGGCTTCGGGGTATCCACCATGGACCCGACCCGCTTCGGTTGGGAACCCGGCGACGGTGCCGATACCGAGGACGCCTTCACGCGTCTGAACCAAGTCGGTGTCGCGGCGAACAACACAGTGGACTTCCTCCGCCACACCACGGCGAACGCGGTGCGCAGTTCCCATGAAGTACGGCGGGCCGCGGACAAAGGCGGGGTCGCGGGCATGAAGCGTGGGGCCCGCAATTCGGTCGGGCAGCAACTCGGTATGGTGGCGGGGCTCATTCGTGGCGACCTGTCCACGCGCGTGTACTATGTGTCCGCAAGCGGCTTTGACACGCACGCAGGCCAACTCGCGGCACACGACCGCCTGCTTACGGGCTTCGCAGAGTCCATTCACGACTTCCAGCGACAGCTCGAGAAAGACGGTACGGCGGACCGGGTCACAACGATGGTCTTCAGCGAGTTCGGACGCCGCGTGGCGGAGAACGCCAGCGGCGGCACGGATCACGGTACGGCCGCACCAATGTTCCTGATTGGAAAGCATGTGCAGGGCGGCCTCTACGGCACCCCCCCCAGCCTGACCGATCTCGATCAGGGCGACCTGAAACACACCACAGACTTCCGCGCAGTTTATGCCACGGTGCTGCAGGACTGGTTCGCAGCCAACCCGGAGACCTTGCTGGGCGGGAGCTACGACACCTTGCCCTTACTGGCCTGAGCCGGCGTGGGAATGATTCGCGGCGGGCGGCGGTTGTTGGCCTGAAAGGAAGGTGCTTGGGCGCCGTCCCGCGATGACCTGCAACCAAACTACGAAGAGTGCCCCGTGAATAGCTTGTCGACCGATACCGCTGTCCTGATCGTTGACCATGGCTCGAAACGAGAACAGGCCAACACCATGCTGGAGGATGTCGCGTCACTTTACGCCGCACAGTCCGGCGTGGCCATTGTCGAACACGCGCACATGGAACTTGCCGCGCCAGACATTCCCGCCGCCTTTGCCCGGTGTGTGGAACGGGGTGCAAAGCACGTGGTGATCGCCCTGTTTTTTCTTTCGCCCGGGCGCCATGGCATGCGCGACATTCCGGCGCTCGCCTCGTGCGCCGACGACGGCGCGACGGGCGATCACCCGACGATCGGTGCCTACGTGGGCGAGCTCTCGCTCGCGAACACCGTAGGCGCGATCGCGGGCGGGATCGCGGCGCCATTCGTCCTGCTTCCCTGGTGCGGTCCGTGGGCGGCCTTCGCGGTCGCGGCGGCCGTGTGCGCGGTCGCCGGCGTCGCGCTCCCGACGACACCCGGATCGTCTCGATGGCCGCGTGCCGCCGCCGCGACCGTCGGCCTCGCCCTGGTCGTGATCGTGGCGAGCCCGTTCGCACCTCCGCTCTCCCGGCGGGTGCCGGGGACGGCGGTGCTCTTCGAGCGCGCGAGCCCCTCGGGAATCGTCTCGGTTCTCGAGCGCGCGGGGGAACGTCACATCCGCGTCGACGATCACTACTCGCTCGGAGGCACCTCCGAGACGGTGCACGAGGAACGCCAAGGACACCTGCCTCTTCTGCTCCACGCCGCCCCGCGGAAGGTCGCCTTCGTCGGAACGGCGACCGGGATCACCGCCAGCGCCGCGCTCGCCCACGACGTCGACGAGGTGACCTTGGTGGAGATCGTACCGGAGGTGGCGACCGCCGCGGCGTCGTACTTCCACGACGCGAACCGGGGGATCTACCGGGACGATCGGGCGCGCGTCGTCCTGGACGATGCGCGCAACTACCTCCGTCACACGCGTGACGACTTCGACGTGATCGTGGGCGACCTCTTCGTTCCGTGGCGGGCCGGGGCGCTCTATGGTCGCGAGCACTTCGAAGCGGTTCGCGAGCGTCTCCGACCGGCCGGCGTCGCGGCGCAGTGGCTACCGCTGTACCAGCTCTCGAGCGACGACTTCGCGACCATCGCGGCCACGTTCACCGACGTGTTCCCCGTCTCCGCCGCCTTCCGGGGAGACTTCTACGGCGAGCATCCGATCGTCGCGCTGGTGGGCTGGCGAGACGCCGTCGCACCTGCGGCGGACGTCGAGGCGGCCGTCCGCCGGCTCGCTCGCGCCGATTCCTCCGACCGCTGGATGTCGGATCCGGCGGCATTCTGGTCGGCGTACGTCTCGCCTCTGGAGGCGTCCCCCGGCACCACGCCACGGAACACGCTCACGCGTCCGCGGATCGAGCTGTCGGCGGCCTCGACCTCTCGTCGCCACGCGGCCGACCTCGAGCCGTTCGTCGGTCTCGCGTGGACCCGTTGGGTGGGGGAGCGTCAGACCCGTCTCCCGCGCGGCTCGGACCCGCTGTATCCCGACCTCGGGACGGGCGCCGATCGGGCGCGCCGCGGCGGCAGCGCCCTGCAGCAGGCGAACGCGCTCTTCGCGGCCGGTCGCGACGACGAGGCGGCGCGCGCCCTCGCGGCCGCCTCGACATTGCTGCCGCCGGGGACGCTCGCGCCCGGCCGTCCGGACCGGAGCGCCTCGGACGTTTGGCCATCGGCCGCGCCCCCGCCCCCCGGGCACGCCCCGACCACGGGATCGCCCCGCTGACCGAGGATCTCGCCCCGATCGGCCGGGTCTTCGAGGTCTCCCCTCCTCGAACCCACCTGCGCTATAGACGTCCTCCATGCGCGTACGAACGGCTCTTCTGATCGCTCCCCTCCTGCTCGGCGCGGCTTCGTGCGGCGACGGGCAGAGCGGCGCGACCCCGATCGACGGACCAGACCCGCTCTCCTTCTTCGCGACGAGCGTGGGCACCGGCGCGGCCGGCGGCGACTACGGCGGGCTCGAAGGAGCCGACGAGCTCTGCACGCGGCTGGCCGCGGCAGCCGGCGCCGGCTCGCGGACGTGGCGCGCCTATCTCTCCACGGCGCACGAGGACGCACGCGACCGCATCGGGATCGGCCCCTGGTACAACGCCGCCGGCGTGCGGGTCGCGGACGGACTCGACCAGCTCCACAGCGAAGGCATCCGGCTCGACGGTGACCCGCTCGTGCTCGACGAGAACGGCGAACCCGTGCCCATCCTCGAGCACGACATCGTGACCGGCACCCGGCTCGACGGGACCTGGTTCGAAGGCCGCACCTGCCGCGACTGGACCTCGAACGCAGCGACGGAGGTCGCCCAGGTCGGCCACAGCGACGCCATCGCCCCGGCCGGAATCGTCTCCACCTGGAACTCCACCCACGAATCGGCCAGCTGCACCCAAGAGGGCCTCGCCGAACGCCTCGGCTCCGGCCGCATCTACTGCTTCGCCACCCACTGACCCAGGGGACGTTCGTTACCTTTTCGGAAAATGTTACCTTTCGAGAGCGCGACGGCGGAAAAGGTAACAAGTCCCGAAAAGGTAACGAACGTCCCCAAGGAGTCGAGATGCCTCATCCTATGCCCCGAGCCGGTGCGTCCTGGGAGGACCTTCGGCAGCAGATGATCGAACGTGGTTCCGGTGACGCGAAGTGGCGCGACGGTCGGACCGCCGTCTACGTGTTCAACGCGGGCGAGGACGTCGCTCGCGTGCAGAAGGAAGCCTACGCACTCTACATGTCCGAGAACGGGCTGGGCCCGGCCGCGTTTCCGTCTCTCAAGCAGATGGAGGACGAGGTCGTCGGCATGGGCCTCGATCTCCTGCACGGCGGCGACGAGAGCGTCGGGAACATCACGTCGGGCGGCACCGACTCGATCACGATGGCGGTGAAGGCGGCACGCGACCACGCGCGGGCTCATCGTCCGCCGACGGGCCCACCCAACATCGTCGCGCCGTTCAGCGCCCACCCCGCCTTCGACAAGGCGAGCCAGATGATGAGCCTGGAGCTCCGGCGCGTCCCGGTCCGGGACGACCTCCTGGCCGACGCCGCGGCGATGCGCGCACGGATCGACGAGAACACGATCATGGTGGTCGGCTCGGCGCCGAGCTTCCCGTACGGACTGATCGATCCGATCGAGGAGCTCGGAGCAATGGCCGAGGAGGCCGGCGTGTGGATGCATGTCGACGCGTG
>JAUIKJ010000395.1 GCA_030430835.1 Candidatus Hydrogenedentota bacterium | reverse complement strand
GAGCGCGCCGATGACTTCCTGCTGCTGTGCGGCGGTCATTTCCGGGAACACAGGCAGTGCAAGTACCTCGCCGCTTGCGCGTTCCGCCTCGGGGCAGCGGGTGTCCCGGCTATGTTCTGCGAAACAGGGCTGCTGGTGCAGTGGACGCGGATAGAAGATTCCATGTCCGATCTGCCGTTCCTTGAGCAGGGCACTCGCGGCATCGCGATTCGCGATACGTACCACATACTGGTGGTAGACATGCGTGTTGCCGTCGGCAACCGCAGGCGTCGCAATACCGGCGCGGTCGGCGAATGCCGCATCGTAGACGGCGGCCCGTTCGCGGCGGGCGGTGTTCCAGGCGTCGAGGTGGGGGAGTTTTGCGTGGAGCACGGCGGCCTGCAGGGTGTGCAGGTGGCTGTTGAAACCAACGATCTCGTGGGCATAGGTCTGGGTCGAGCCGTGGCAGCGCAGCAGCCGGATTGTGTGCGCCAGGGAATCGTCGTTCGTGAGCACCATGCCGCCTTCCCCCGCGGCGCCCAGGTTCTTGGTGGGGTAGAAACTAAGCGCGGCCGCATCACCCATCGTCCCCGCGGCACGCCCGCGTGTGGATGCGCCGAGCGCCTGGGCGTTGTCCTCGATGATGGGCAGGCCATGTTTCGCTGCAATCGCCACAATGGCGTCCATGTTGGCGCACTGTCCATAGAGATGCACCGGAATCAGGGCGCGAGTGCGTGGTGTGATTGCGGCTTCGATCAATGCGGGATTGATGTTGAAGGTGTCCGCCTCGATGTCAACGAAGACCGGAATGCCCCCCGCGTTGACGATGGCGCCGGCTGTCGCAAAAAAGGTAAAGGGCGTGGTGATTACCTCGTCGCCGGGTTGGAGTCCGAGTGCCTTGAGCGGCAGCAGGAGCGCGTCTGTGCCGGTCGCGACGCCAAGCGCGTGTTTTACGCCGGTGTACTCCGCGACCGCGGCCTCGAAGCCTTCCGCGATCGGGCCGCCGCGAAAGGTTTGTGCCTCAAAGACGGCCCGCACCGCCGAATCGATCTCAGCATGGATCGCGTTGTATTGCGCCTTCAGGTCGATCATGGGCACCGGCATCGTCATTGGTCCTCGTCGCGCCGCGGGGCGCGGTGTCTGCTTTCCCGCATGCGGGCTTCAATCAGGTCGGTCAGTGTGGGTTCATCCGAACGCGGCTGGGGCGGGGCAACTTCGGGTTTGGGGCGCGGCGCCCGCGTCCGGGGCTGCGTATCCTCTTCCCACCGTGCCTGCTCGTGGAGTATCAGGCGCAGCCACGCCTGCAAGGCCCGCCGCATCCAGTGCGCCAAATTATGCACCATTCCCCGTGTCCGATGCGCCCAGGGCGTGTAGACGGCTCAGCTTCTTCTCCATCAGGCGTGCACGCGCGAAGCACGCGCGATAGATGCCGCGCGTGGTGCGGGCGAGGTGAATCGGATCCGCACCCTCGAGGTTGTCCCGCTCGAAGCGCGCCATGAAGCTAAGGGGACGGCAGGCGGGGTGTACCTCGCCATGCACCCGCATCTCTTCATCGATGGCCATCAGATCCGCCACGAGCGCCTTCGCCTTGGCCATGCCCTCGCCCTTGCACAGGATGTCGACCAGGCTGTCCGTGGTGTCCGCGCCGCGCTTCGCCATGGCCGCCAAGGTGGCAAAGGCGCCGCCCAGATCCTTGACCCACGCGTCGCGCGTCGCCTTGTCCGGACCGTCGTAATGCGCAAGCACCTGCGCGAGACTCTTGGCCTCCGCGCGCCGCCCATGTTCTTCGTTCAGATGCTCCAGCCACATCGCGCGGTAGGCCATTCGTAGGAAATCGCGTTCGGTCATGGGGCGTCGTATAAGCGGGTAGAATTGCAGATTGGTGTCCGGCGCGAAGGCGGACAGATAAAAGTCGACATCCGCATTGGACGCGTCGGGGGGCAGCGGGTCGATGTGGCCCGTTGTACGGCGTGTCCAGACCAGTTGCGCCGCGGTATAGGCGTGGGCCGCGGTTACACGGTCGCGGTCATCGCCGAGGCTGGGGACAACGTCCGAGCGGCCCAGCACAGGGCGGCGGGGTTCGATCGCGATGTGCCCGGCGCCATAGGGTCCGGTCTCCCGGAAGTGAACATGACCGACAGAGACCAGCACGATCGGGCAGTCCACGGCGGCCGCAAGGTGCATGGTGCCGGTGTCGTTGGTGACCAGCAGGCGGGCCCGTTCGAGCAGTGCGACCGCTTGCGGCACCGTCGTCTTACCGAAGAGGTGCACCCCCAGGCCCGGTGCATGTTTCTCGAAAGCTTCTCCGAGTGGTGCCTCCTCATCCACGCCGAGCAACAGGATTCGCGCGTGGTGCTTTTCGTGCAGCATCTGCCCCAATTCCGCGAAGCGGGACTCCGGCCAGCGCTTGTTCCGTTCGCTCGCGCCCAACTGAAAACACACCACGCAATCCGCGTCCGCAATGCCGTTGTCGCGCCACACCTGATCCGCGAACGCACGGTCATCGTCAGTCAGTGTAAAAGAGAGCTTGGGGCAGGGGGGGGCTCCCAGCGCGAAATGGCGCGTAATATCGCAGAGATTCAGGTCATTGTAGTCGCGATTGAAGACGCTGGTGAAGAAGTAGTTGGCCCAGCGGCTGCGGAGGACGAAGAGCCAGTCATCCGTCATATCCGCGCCGATTACCTTGGGGATCTCGGCGAGGCGTGCGAGCATGGCCGATGCGCGGCTGGCTGGACGAGAACGGCTACCAGATCCCCGAAGAGACCGACGCCCGGCTGGGGCCCTACCTCGAGATGGGGGCCGCCTTCGTCGCGGTGAAGCT
>JAUIKJ010000394.1 GCA_030430835.1 Candidatus Hydrogenedentota bacterium | reverse complement strand
CAGGAGCGCCTCGAACGCGAGTTTGATCTGACGCTGGTTACGACGATGCCGAACGTGGCCTATCAGATCACGAAGACAAGCGGCGAGCAGTTCATGATTGAGAAGGCGTCGCAGATGCCCGAGCAGGGCGAGATCGAATCCTGCGAGGAGCCGTATATCGAGGCCGACATCATGGTGCCGACGGAGTACCTCAGCGCGGTGATCGATCTCTGCAAGAAAAAGCGCGGTATCCATGTGCGCGTGGATTATATCGACGGGCGCCGTTGCATGGCGGTCTATCAGATACCGCTCGCGGAGATCGTCGTCGATTTCTACGACCGGCTGAAAACCTGCACGCGCGGCTATGGCTCGATGGAGTACCGCATGATCGACATGCGCCCGGGAAACCTGGTGAAGCTGGACATCCTGCTGAATGGGGATCCGGTGGACGCGCTGTCGGTGATTATCCACCGGGACAATGCGGTGACGATGGGCCGGCAACTGGCGGCGAAGCTGCGCAAGCTGATCCCGCGCCAGCAGTTCGAGGTGGCGATCCAGGCGGCCATTGGCGGCCGGATCATCGTGCGCGAGACGGTGACGGCGCTGCGGAAGAATGTGACCGCAAAATGCTATGGTGGCGACATTACGCGTAAGCGCAAACTCCTCGAGAAGCAGAAGGCGGGCAAGAGACGTATGAAACAGATTGGTGCGGTAGAAGTTCCGCAGGAAGCCTTCATGGCCCTGCTGCAAATCGGCGACGAATCGGGCCGTTAGCGCATGGCCGAAACGAAAACCGCTTCCGCCCCCGCGCAGCCCGGCTTCTGGTCAAAGGAGAACCTGATCAGCTGGGTGAAGATCATTGTCGTGATCCTGTTCATCAAAGGCTGCGTGATCGATCAGTACACGATCCCCTCCGGCTCGATGGAGCCCACCCTGCATGGCGATTCTTTCTTCAAGGGCGATCGCGTGCTGGTGAACAAGTGGACCTTCGGTCCGCGCATTCCCTTCACGACCATCCGCCTCTGGGATTGGAACGCGCCGAAACGCTGGGACATCGTGGTCTTTCGTCCGAAGCCGGACACCAGCGAGCACTCGATTCTGATCAAGCGGATCGTGGCGTTGCCCGGGGAACGCGTGAAGATTCACCTGGGCGAGCTGTATATCAACGGTGAGTTGATGCCTTTTCCCGAAGAGATGCTCACGCACAATGGCGAGCCCCTCAACTTCCCGCCGGAGATGGAGGGGGTCGGCTTTCAGTATTACAACCCGAACGATCTAATCGGCATCGCGATGCGCACGGACAACATGCGGGTGAAGCAGCACCTGCTCAGTATGGTCGAGAAGTACCCGATGAAGTACGGCATCGACCCCAGCGACGAGTACTCGCTGGTGCCGGAGGATCACTACCTCGTGCTCGGGGACAACAGCATCAACAGCGTGGATGGGCGCGTGTGGGGCTGGGTCCCGCGGGACAACCTCTTCGGCCGTACCTTCGCGATCTGGTGGCCCTTCAACCGCCGGCGCGACTTCTCCGGATTCAGCGACACCTGGTGGGGCACGGGCCTCATCTATGGCATCCCTCTGCTGCTGGTGGGCTGGGAGGCTTGGAACTTCTACGCCGACCGGCGCGACCGGCGCCGCCGGAAGTCCCCGGAAGGGGACATTTCCGCCTAGGATCCGCTATCCTTCCGACTCTTTTTCCGGCACCACGCCGGAACACCCAACCGGCGAGAGCGATCGATGGCCCGCAAGCAAAACGATGAACCGAAGGGCGCCGCCGTGAACACGGGCACGCCCGAACCGAACTACATGGCGTCGGCGGGCGGCATGCTCATTCTGGCCGGAGGCTTCGCGGTCGCGGCTATCCAGATCGGCGGGATGCAGGCGCCCGCCTGGGCCACCTTCGCGGCACTGGCGGTCGTCGTGTGCGGGGGCATCCTGTGGTACATGAGCGGTCTGCCCAAGGAACAATCCTTCGAATGGGTGCGCAGCCTTGTCTACGCACTGAGTATCGCGCTGATCATCCGCTGGGGCATCGCCGAGCCCTACCGCATTCCCTCGGGATCCATGGAGCCCACACTGCACGGGGTCGAGGGCATCGGCCAGGGCGATCGCGTCTGGGTAAACAAGTGGGTCTACGGACTGCGCGTACCCTTCATGAACAAGCGTCTGTACTACGGCACGGATCCACAGCGCTTCGACATCGTGGTCTTCAAGTCGGTAGAGAAAGACACGGAACACCCGACCCTCGTCAAGCGGATCATCGGTTTGCCGGGCGAGCGCGTGCAGATTCAGCACGACGGCACGATAGAGATCAACGGCGAGCCCCTCGAACTGCCGGACACGATGCCGCCGAACAACCGCTACACGACGTATGGCAAGTACGGGGTGTTGCCGGACGATGAATACGCCGTGGTGCCGGAGGGGCATTACCTGATGCTGGGCGACAACAGCGGCAGCAGCCGCGACGGGCGCGCCTTTGGCTGGTTGCCGAACGAGCACATGGTCGGGCGCGTGGCCAGCATCTGGTGGCCGCCCAAGCGCTGGCGCGACTTCACCGGCTTCTCCCAGACCTTCTGGTGGAAGGCATTGCTCGGGCTGCTCGCCGTGGGCACTGTGTTCCGCCTCTTCATCGGCCGCTCCTGGGCCGTGTCCGGCCCCGGCGGCAAGGGCGTCGATCACCTGCTCGTCCTCTTCATTGCCTTCGGCCTGCGCATCCCCTTCACGCCCTGGTGGTTCACGCGCTGGGCCGCGCCACGCCGCGGCGACCGCGTCGTCTACCGTCCGCCCGCCAACGTGGCCAAGGGCGTATTGCTCGCCGGCC
>JAUIKJ010000393.1 GCA_030430835.1 Candidatus Hydrogenedentota bacterium | reverse complement strand
TGGCTATCGCCCACCAGTGCCTGCACTTCCACCAGCAGCGGCCGCGATCCTTCCACGCTGGGAATGACCACCGAGCCGCTCACCCCCTCAGGCCGTTCGTTCAGGAACAGCGCGCTGGGGTTGGCTACCTCATGCAGCCCGCTCTCGCGCATCTCAAAAACACCGATTTCATTGGTCGAACCAAAGCGGTTTTTCACGCCGCGGAGGATTCGCAATGCCTGTCGGCCTTCACCTTCGAAGTATAGGACACTGTCCACAAGGTGTTCCAACAGCCGGGGACCGGCGATGGTTCCCTCCTTGGTCACGTGTCCGACCAGAAATATTGGGAGGTTCATCCCCTTGGCGATGCGCAAAAACTCGTTCGCACATTCACGCACCTGGGTCACACTTCCCGGGACCGCGGGGATCGTGGCGCTGTAGACCGCCTGTATGGAATCCACCACGACGAAACGGTAGTTCCCGGCCTTGATGTGTTTCGTGATCCCGGCGACCGAGGTCTCGGTCAGGAGCATCAGGTCGTCGTGCATCGCACCCAGGCGATCCGCACGCAGCCGCGCCTGGGAGAAGGACTCTTCGCCCGAGACATACAGCACCGGTCCCTGTCCGGCGAGGCGGTGCCCCACTTGAAGCATCAGGGTCGATTTCCCGATTCCGGGGTCGCCTCCGATTAGGGTCAGGGATCCGGGCACGATCCCGCCGCCGAGTACGCGGTCGAATTCGATGATGCCGGTGGAACTGCGTTCCGGCGGCGGTTGACTGCCGTCGGTGATCGGCATCGGTGCCGCGGTTTCCAGGATGGGCGGGCGCGTGTGCGGACCTTCGTCCAGAATGGCTTCTTCCACAATGGTGTTCCACTCACCGCAGGCACCGCACTTGCCCTCCCAGCGCGGGGCCACCGCGCCGCAGGCCTGGCACACAAAGATAGATTTCGTCTTGCTGGACATCGTGGAGACTCGCCGTGTTTGCGTGTATTTATAACAGATCCTGGGTGCGCGGGTGCGCATGTACCGGCAAAAAGAGGGTGAGAGATGCATTTCCGCGCGTTTCGATGCTACCCTTTCGCCCTGTTTTCGCAGAAATTTTCAGGAGCAAATCGTGGATTCTCTGGTATTTCTCAACGACGATCAGGTGCGCCAACTGCAGGCCGAGTTCGGTACGCCTTTGTATGTCTACGACGAGCGCACCCTGCTCGACCGTGCGGCGAGCTCACGCGCATGAAGTCGTCGTTGGTTTCACGTGAGATGTTGGCGCAAAAAGCGGAGGAGTTCGGCATCCACGATGTAGCCCTTCTAGGGAAAGGCATTGGCGCGCGCGAAGGCCTTCCCCAATGCCTTCGGACTCACCGTCCGCTATGCGATGAAGGCGCTGCCGACCGCGGCCGTGATCCAGATCATGGACCGTGCGGGTATCCACATCGATGCCAGCAGTGGCTTTGAGGCCGCGCGCGCGATTCGTGCCGGCGTGGCGCCGGAGAAGATCCAGATCACCGCGCAGGAACTGCCGGTCAACCTGCAGGAACTGGTGGCGCAGGGCGTGCTCTTCAACGCCTGTTCACTGCACCAGCTTGATCAATACGGACAGACCTTTCCCGGCAGTGAGATCAGCGTGCGCATGAATCCCGGGCTCGGTTCCGGACACAGCAACCGAACCAACGTCGGTGGCCCTTCGGCGAGCTTCGGCATCTGGCACGAGCACCTCGAAGAAGTGCAAGCCACTGCCGCCCGCCACAACCTGCAGATCACCGGATTACACACGCACATCGGATCCGGATCCGATCCGGATACCTGGGTGCACTGCGCCAACCTCTCGCTTGGGCTGGCCGCCCGTATGCCCGACGTGATCCGGCTCAGCCTCGGTGGGGGATATAAGGTTGCACGCGTGGAAGGGGAGAAGGCCACGGATTTCGACGTCATTGGTCCGCCTGTGCGCGCAGCCTTCGAGGCCTTCGCCGACGCCCACGGACGCAAGCTGCATCTGGAAGTGGAGCCCGGCACCTTCCTCGTGGCGAACGCCGGCGCCTTGATCGCCGACGCGGCCGATGTTGTCGATACCGGCGAAACGGGGTATCGCTTTATCAAGCTCAACGCAGGCATGACCGAAATTCTTCGGCCCAGTCTCTATGGGGCACAGCATCCAATCGTGGTCGTCCCGCGTGATGATTCCTCACGGGGCACGGCGCGTTATCTCGTGGTGGGGCATTGTTGTGAGAGCGGCGATGTGCTTACGCCGGCTCCGGGCAATCCGGAAGAACTGGCACCACGCATGCTTTGCGAAACGCGGATCGGCGATGCCGTGGTAATCGAGGGGGCCGGTGCGTATTGCTCGAGCATGCCATCGAAGAACTACAACTCCTTTCCGGAGTGCGCCGAAGTGCTGCTCGAGTCCGGCGGTGCGTTCCGTCAAATCCGCAAGCGGCAGTCCCTCGACCAGCTCCTTGAGAACGAGATTGCCGGGTGACGGCGGCGGCCATGCGCCTGTTTCGGCGTGTGCCGCTCGCGCGCGATTGGGAGCAGCTCGATCTGGCGCCGCGGCGCTTCATTCTGTTCCACGTCTTCAACGTGTTTTCGTGGCAGTGCATCGTCGGCCCGCCGATGATCCTGCTGGCGCGTGCCATTGAGATGCCGCCTTCGGGTGTCGGCTGGCTGATTTCCTTTCCCTTCTTCTCAACGACCATGGTGCTGGTGACCCTGCCGCTGGTACTGCACCTGAGTACCGGTCAGAGCATGCTGGCGGCCGCCGTGGAACGTCACCTTACCGGGAACACCGAGGACGTTCCCTTCAGTTTCAATGCCTTGTGGCGGGAAGCCCTGCGCTCGCTCGG
>JAUIKJ010000392.1 GCA_030430835.1 Candidatus Hydrogenedentota bacterium | reverse complement strand
GGATGTGGATTCTTCTCGTAGCCCATCTGCTCGATGTACCAGTCCGGCACGTGCGAGACCTTGCCGGTCGAGCGGTTGATGTAGAGCCAGTCGCCGTGGCGCAGCGCGTAACCGTTCTCCCAGGTATTGTGCACGTGTGTGGAGCGGACGGCTGGAGTCTCGCCCTTCCAGACGGGGAGCTGGTCGTAGCTGTCTTCGCCGGCGGTCGGCGGGAGTTCGTAGCCGACGACGGCGGCGAGCGTTGCCATGATGTCGAGTTGACTCGTGAGCGCGTCGTTGACGGCGCCTGCCTCGACCACACCGGGCCAGCGCACGACGAAGGGCACGCGGTGGCCGCCTTCCCAGATGTCGCGCTTGAGACCGCGCAGCGGACCCATGCTGCGGTGGTCGAATTTGCGCACGCGTTCGTAGGCGTAGTGTTCGGGGCCGTTGTCCGCGGTGAAGATGACGATCGTGTTCTCGCGGAAGCCATGCGCGTCCAGCGCATTGAGCACAGCGCCGGCGTGGGCATCACTCTGGTGGACAAAATCACCGTAGGGTCCGGCCCCGGTCGTCCCCTTGTATTCCTCCGCCGGAATGATCGGCGCGTGCGGCGAGGTCCACGGAAAAAAGAGGAAGAAAGGCTTCTCGCTACCTTCCTGCTTCCCGATCCATTCCACCACCTTCTGTGTGAGGCGGGGCATCACTTCATCCTGCTTCCAGCCTTCCAGCATCGGGCCGGGCCGGCCCTCCGCATTGCCTTCCTCGGGCACCGGGTCCGGCGTGTAGGGCACCGTCGGTGCGGCAAGCACGCGGTCGTTCTCGATCCAGGTGTAGGGCGGAAAATTTGGCACGTCGTCGCCAAAGTAATAGTCAAAGCCATGCGCCAAGGGACCATCGGGAATCGCCTTGCTCCAGTCGAAGTCACTTGCGAGATAGCTCGGCTTCTTGTCGTCCCCCTGCCTGGCCGGCTCCGCACCGGGCTTCATGATCGCGTTCCAATCCCAGCCGAGGTGCCACTTGCCGATGCAGGCCGTGCTGTAGCCCTTTTCCTGGAGCATCTCCGGGAGCGTCAGACGATCCGCATCGAAGACGGAGGGGTCGAAAGAATTGACGATGTCGTGAAACTTCCGCCAGTGGTAGCGCCCGGTCAGCAGGGCATAGCGACTCGGCGTGCAGATCCCGGAGGAACTGTGCGCATCGGTGAAGCGCATCCCGTCACGCGCGAGTTGATCCAGGTGCGGCGTCGGAATCTTCGCCTCGGGATTCTGAATCGCGAGGTCGCCATAGCCCATGTCGTCCGCGTAGAGGATGACGATGTTCGGCGGTGCGGCCGCGGCGGCGGGAAGCGCGAGGAGAAGAGCGAAGAGGAAAAGTCGTTGCAGGTTCCGCGATTTCATTCTGGACTCCATGATGATCGACGCGCTATCGCGCGCTGGTTTTCTTTGGCGCTTCGCGCACTGGATTCCCGCCTTCGCGGGAATGACGGGGACGCTTGGTGCAATTGCAACTCTCCCGAAACACGTACGCTCGCTACGATCTTGTTCGCGTCAACGAACACGAATATCTTCAACGCGTTCCACAACCGTCATTCCCGCGAAGGCGGGAATCCAGCAATCGCGACCTAAGAAACTTAGGCCTGGTCGTTCGCGAGCAACGCGGACCGGCGGCCAAAGCATTCTCACCCCTCAGTTCACGCAGCCATCCGGCGGTTGGCTCGCCAGCGCGGAGAGCACCTCGCGCACGCGCTCGCGCTGAGCGGGGTCGGCGATGAGATATTGGTGCAGGCCGTTGTCCGCCTCCGCGAAACGAGTGATGCCCTGGTCGTCGTAGGTCACAGTGCCCTTGGGGGAGAGGGAGAAGTAGTTGCGATCCGGACGGACGGCGTAGAGCACACTGGTCAGATCCCAACTGGGCTGGTCGTGGTAATCGTTGTTGTAGTGGCGGTAGGCCTCTTCGATAATGTGTGGGGATGCGTAGCGGTAGTCGAATTTCATGCTGTCCTGCGGCAGGGCGGTCTCAAGCCCAATTTCGAATCCACTGTAGACAATCGGGGTCGGCCAGTCCGTGGTGAGTTGTTGCGCGGCGGGAATATCCTTCACCACGTTGTACTCCGGGTGCGGCCGATCATTGTGGGGTTTGAAGGCACCGGCCATGATGGAAACCAGCTTGACCTTCTTCGCGGCGAGGTCGCGCCCATTCAGATCGGAGTGCTCGTCGGGTCCGGAATCGAGCAGACGCGCGAGATTCGTCGAGAATCCCACCTGCGCAATGACGACCGAGCCGTCCGCTTGTCCGGCGAGCACCTCGCGCAAGAGTGCCGTGGCGTCTGGCGCGTCTTCCCCACGTTTCAAGTCGTGCGGATAGCGCTCAGCGATGCCGGTGAACTTACTGTCCTGCTTGGTGACGCCTTCACGCACGGCACCAACCGGCACATCGCCGCGGCCGTAGAAAGTGTTCACGGCATCGATGAACGGCGCCGAGAGGGTGTGGTCCTTGGTGATGGTGACGGCGAGCAGTTCGCATTCGCCGCGCGACTCGAGGGCGTGAATGACCGCGAGCGCGAGCGCGTCGTCCACGTCGTTGCCCATATCGGTATCGTAGATGAGCGGCACCGGCGGCGGCGGTGCCGGGGCCTCGTCAATGACCCCCGAAGCCAAGAGCGATGCGATAACCAGTCGAAGCATGGTGCGATTCCTCCCGTTTGGGAGAGGTTAGCGGGGCGGTGCATCTTACTGCAACCGCGATCTGCAGGGTCCCCCCCGCAGCATTCACCGCCTATTGGGCCTCGGCGAGGGCACCGCGAAAAAACTCGGTTACGCCGCGCTTGATGTTGCGGATGTTGTATCCACCCTCCTGGACG
>JAUIKJ010000017.1 GCA_030430835.1 Candidatus Hydrogenedentota bacterium | reverse complement strand
CGACCAGCAGCGGCAGGCCCGTGTTGGCGAGGCGCTCGGCGATCGCGCGCATGGCCGTGGGTTTCAACAGGAAACGCCCGGTCGGGTCGCCCTTGATGATGTCGAAGCCCAGCGCGACCACCAGCACCTCGGCGTCGGATTGGCCGACGATGTCGAGCGCACGGTCGAGCGCACGCAGGTAGGCGGGCTCCTCGGTACCCGGCGGCAGGGGTATGTTCCGATTGTAGTTTAGCCCCTTCCCTTCCCCGGTCTCGTGGGCATAGCCGGAGAAATAGGGGTAGGCGTGATCGGGATCCCCGTGGATGGACAGGGTGAGCACGTCGTCTCGCTCGTAGAAAATATCCTGCGTTCCGTTGCCGTGGTGATAGTCGAGGTCGAGGATCGTCGTTCGGGCCTGGCGGGCGATGTATTCGGTAGCGATCGCGGCATTGTTGAAATAACAGAACCCACCGTAGAAGCGCCGGCCCGCGTGGTGCCCCGGCGGGCGGCAGGCGGCATAGGCCAGTTTACGGCCAGCAAGGATCTCATCCGCCGCCGTGAGCGCGGTATCCACGGCGGCACGCGCGGCGCGGTAAGCCCCCTTGTAGAGCGGTGTCCCCGTGTCGATGCAATAGTACCCGGCCTGCTCGGGAAGTTCCTTGGGGCGCCGTTCCGGCCGCCGGATGGGGAAGGTGTCCGGGTAGATGGGACGCCCCTCCTTCAGCTTTGCGCATATGGCGCGGAGGTAATGCACAAACTCCGCGTCGTGCACGGCGAGAATTGGCTTTTCGCCGTGCGCCGCGGTCTTGACCTCGGTGAAGAGCCCCGAGGTACCGATGCTGTCCCGAATCGCGTCCAGCCGCACAGGGCGCTCGAAGTAGCCGCGCTCGCGCACGTGATGAATCTCGTGGCGCGGGGTAAGCACGAGGGAAAAGGGCGGGTCGAGGCGCCGGGTGGTGATGGCCGCGTGTGGTGCCACCTCGATGCGGCGCCGCAGCGGCATAAAGCGCACCGGGTCGTCCCGGAATGAATCCACCACCCGTCGGACGTACTCCGGGTCCGCGATATTCCCGAAGCGGCGGGTCAGAATCATGTCGACCGCATGGCGCGCATCGTCGCGGGCGAGCGGCTGGTCGCTTCCCAGCGCATCGTAGAGCAGGTAGGCCACGGTCGGCGGGTCGCCGACGGGTTCATCGTAGTTGGTGCCATCAATAACCCGAACGCCATATTGTTCGTAGAACTGAATCCGGCGACGGCTCTCCTTGCACATTGCCGGGTCGGGGGTCAGTTTCGGGTCGTCGGGCTGCACGTCCAGGTAGAGGGCGTGCGCACGCAATTGCTGTGCGTACTCCCGGGTGGCTTCGTACAGCGCCCCGCCCACGCCCGTGCCGCGGATACCCGGGCGCGTCGCGATGTAGTCGAGAAAGCAGGCATTGACCAGGGGGAAGTGCATGAGCAAGGCGAAGGCATCCACCCGCCCCCCACCGGTCTCGGCAACGAGCAGGATGCTGCGGTAGCCGTGACCCACAGGGTCGCGCAGCAACTCCGGGATCTTTTCGGCGTAGCCGGCCATCTCCGGGAAGGAAACCCGGAAGATTTCCTTGACCTGTTCGAGGCGGTCCTGGGACAGGAGAAAGGCGCTACCATGGATAATGCGAATGCGAATCATGGCCTAAGCATATCGTAACGTGGCGTGGTGATATAGTCTCCGCACTTCGCATTGGAGATATCCGGCTGGATGGCAGAAAAACCCCGTTTGACGACCACAACCCTTTGGGATTTTCCTTCGCAACAGTATGGTAACGAGCAGCAGGGAAGCCAGCATTATGCCGGGGCCACCCCAGCCTACATCATCTGGAACCTGCTGCAACGCTACACCAAGGTGAAGGACCTTGTCGTCGACCCAATGGCCGGCAGCGGCACGACCCTGGACGTGGCGCGGGATCTCGACCGGCGCGCACTGGGCTACGACCTGAATATCACGCGCAGGGATATCTACCGCTGCGACGCACGCACGCTGCCGCTTGAGGATGGGAAAGCCGACTTCGTGTTCGTTGATCCCCCCTACTCCACCCATATCCGGTACAGCGATGACCCCCGCTGTATCGGCAAGCTCGTCGCCTCAGACGACGCGTATTACCAGGCGATGGCCCTGGTCATCGCGGAGATCGACCGCATCCTGAAGCCGGGCCGCCACATGGCACTCTATGTGTCGGATTCTTACGTCAAGGGCGATGGTTTCTACCCCATCGGCTTCGAACTTTTCGCGCAGATGCGCCAGCACTTCGAGCCTGTGGAAATCATCTCCGTGGTGCGCCGGAACAAGAAACTGGATCGTGGCAACTGGCGGAAGGCGGCCGAGGAAGGCAACTTTTTCCTGCGGGGCTTCAACTATCTTTTCATCATGCAGAAGCCCGCCGTACCCCGGGTGCGTGCGGCGCGGGCGCAAATCCAGGATCAGGCACCACCGATCCGCCCGGCACCACCGGCAACAAAACGGCCCGCAACGCGCCGGAAGTACGGCGCGCGCGGGCCGCGTAAGCGGCGCTAGATTCGCGTTAGTTCGGGTAGCGCGTGCGCCACCGGGTGGCGATCAACAGCATGAGCATGACCACGAGGGCGAATCCGTCGCCCCCGCCGTCCGGTGCGGCGCTGCCCGCACCGCAGCCCAGCCCGCTCTTGGGTGGCACGCTGGACGCGTCGTTCGGGTCGGTGCCCGCGGCGACCTCTGCGCCATCCGTCGCACCGTCGCCATCGGAGTCACGGTTGCTGGGCTGGGTGCCCGCGTCGAACTCGCCCCGATTGTTCAGGCCATCACGATCATCGTCGCCGTTTGCCGTCGGACTCAGGTTTCCGAAGTGGGTCCGTTCCCATGCATCGGGCAGGCCATCCTGGTCGGTGTCGTCACACAACGCACCCGCGACCCGCACGGTGCGCAGTTGCACGGTGCCGTTGCCGGAGCGGTCGGTGGCGGTGTAACGCACTTCATAGACACCCGGCAGTTCGGGGTCGAGACTGCTGTCGTCCATGGTGACGTTGACATTGCCCTGGCAGGCATCGACCGCCGTAGCGCCGGGATCCGTGAAGCCTTCGCCGCAGTCGATCACCATGGGATTTTCGCCCGCAAGGGTGATCACCGGGGCCACTGTATCGCGTACGGTCACGCGCCGGGTCAGGGTGGGTGCGGCGTTGCCGCTGCCATCGGTCACGGTATAGGTAATGAGATGGACACCGGCCTGGTTCACGTCGATGTCTCCGCCCGTAACCACGACTACGGCGGACAGGTCGCCTTCGCAGGCGTCCGCCGCAACCACGCCGGGATCGGCAAAGGCTTCACCACATTCAACCGTAACCGTCGACGCGCCTATCAGGGTGAGTACTGGCGGCTGGACGTCGGTGACCAAGACTGAACGCGTCACGGTCTCGGAAGCATTTCCGGAGGAATCGGTCGCATCGTAGGTGATTGCGTAGCTTCCCGGCGCGTTCGAGTCTACCGCGCCGGAGACGACCACTGCAGTATTCCCGTCGCAACTGTCGTTGGCAACCGCACCCGGGTCGTTGAACGCCGTTCCGCAGGGCACGGTCATCGCGGACGCGCCCAACAGGGTGATGACGGGCGCGGCACCGTCCGTCACTTCCACGGTGCGCGTCACCTGGGTGGTGTTGCCGGCGGTATCACTGACGGTGTAGGTCAGGGTGTAGAAGCCCGGCTGGGTAATGTTCACGCTACCAGTCTGCACGATGGCGCTGGTGATGTTGCCGTCGACGTTGTCATTGGCGGTGGCGCCGGCGTCGGTGTAGCTCGTGCCGCATTCATGGACAATCTGCGTACCGCCGTTTACGAAGATGACGGGCGGAACGTCGTCGTCGATCTCCCCTTCTTCCCCTTCCCCTTCGCCCTCACTCCCCTCGCCTTCGCCCTCGCCTTCCGCACCACACACCGGCGGCACATCCTCGGGATCCGCGGGGTTGGTTCCGGCCTGCCGTTCGTTAAAGTCAAAGCAACCATCCAGGTCGCGGTCGACCCCGATACGCGCGCCACTGCCGGTTGGCACCACCGTGAATACGGCGGCGCTTTCAGCCGCCGCGACCGTCACGAGGATGTCGTTGAGCGTAGCCAGCGACTCGTTGATATCGTCCGAGCGGAACAGGCCCGCACCGGTGCGCAGCCAGCCGCGTTGCACGCCGTTCAGCCTGGCTTTGACAACGAGTTCGATGCGGTCCGACGCGTCCACGAGATCGATCAATTCATCGACCTCGTCGAAAGCGAAGGCATCACCCGTGTTGATGGAAGTCTGCATGCCGACCGCCGCATGTACGTCGCGGCTGGGCACGCCTTCGGGTTCGCGGAATCCGCCGGCGGGATTGGTCACGCCGAAATCAGAACCGCTGAAGGCCAGCATCAAGGCCGTAAGATCCGCGACTTCCTGCGCATCGCGCAGGTTAAAGGCGCCTTCCCCAATGAAGCGCTCAATGGAATCCACGCTGCCGTCGTGCAGGAAACCAAAACCCGCGCGGCTCTCGGGCAGCATGAAGTTCGCGCCCACCTTGTCGTAGAGGTTGCGCAACTGGGCCACCTTAATTGTGCTCTGCGTGGAACCGTCGATAGAGACGAGCATCAGATGGCGCTCGTCCATCGGGCCCGGTGGTATCGGCTCCATGAACACGCCATTCCATTCCGAATCGGGACCGTTGCCACTGGGCAGGGTGTGGCAGGTAACGCAGGCCGCAACCCCCTGATCGACCCGGCGCGATTGGTCCCGATACAGGTCCAGGCCGCGTTGGGCGTTGCCGTTCGGGAGTTGCTCCGGCGTGCTTGCGCTGCCATAGGGCGGCGGCGTGTAGTGGCCCGTGAGATCCACGTTGGTCGGCAGGGAATTGTCCCGGTTGCGGTAAGGGTTCGGCGGGAAATAGATGGTCTCAAGGAAGTCCTCGAACTCCTGCATCTCGCCCGGAGTCAGATTCGTGTCGTCGCCCTGCAGGCCGATGAAGGCCGGGTTAAACTCCTCGAGTCCGAGGCGATCCCCGCGCCAATGAAAGGGCTCCTGGCCGATGATGCCCACGAGCGTCTGCGTGGACATCGGGCCCTTCATCGGGTGGAAGGGGCGGAAGGGCGTCAAGATCTCCGAACCCGGCAGAGAACCGGCAAGGTTCCGGTTCTCCAGTCCGGCCACCTCGCCCGACGGATCGCCCAGATCCCAGGAGAGCCGGTCCATACGCGCATCGATGTGGCAGGAGGCGCAGGCGGCCTGGCCCAGACCGGAGTTTTTGTGCGTATCGTAGAGGTGCTTGCGGCCGACCTTGATGGCCTCCGGCGTCGGGTCATAGAAGGGCACGACGGCGACCTCACTTTGCGCCACGGTGTCGATCACCGAAACGCTCCCCTCGAACTGGTTGAGGACATAGAGCTGTCCGCGGCCTTCGTCCAGCACCAGTCCCGTCGGCCCCTCCCCCACTTCGATGGTGGATGTGTTGCCGGCGCGATTGCCGTCGGAATCGACCACGATGAGGTTGTTGGATCCGCGGCCCGTGATCCAGCCACGCGTACCGGCGGCATTCCACACGATTCCGCGCGGTTCGCCGAGGGACTTGTCTCGCTCGTTCTGGGGGATCTGAATCTGGGTGTAGTTCTGTATGTGGTCCTTGTTCAGATCGACGATGGCGTTCACCGCCTTCGCGCCGGCATCGCCGAAAGCGATATTGACGCGATTGAAGATGCTGTTCACGTTGGGCTCAAAGCGGATCTCATTCATAGCATCCGTACCCACCACCGTAACCTCGCCTGTGGCGGGGTTCAGGTCCAGCGTCATGCAGATGTTCATCATGCTGTCGATATAATCGACATTGCCGCTAAGCACATCGCTCACCGCCACGTCGTGGTCGAGCAGGGTCCAGCCCTGTACACGGCCCGACTGCGCGGCGTTCGGACCACTGATAAAACTGGTCCAGTCGGCATTGGTGTCGTCCCGCCAGACGCCGTTGTCGTCCTGTTTCACGATCAGGCCAACGCGTGGTGCCGTACCATTCGCCGGATTCTTCGGCGGAAAGAACGCATTGCCATCGTTAAAAGGCGGGTTCTGGACACCGTGCGGCGTGTTCGAATCGTCGACCACGTTGGGCGGAAAGGAAATCACCCCATCGCCCGCGGAGCCGCCACCCAGCAGGGTGGAGCGGTTGCCCGATTCGAATATCGCCACGTAGACGTAGCGGCCGTCGGGGCTGACAACCATGGCGCGGGGGTCTTCACCGTTGATGGCGATGCCGCGCGCGGCATCTGAGATGCCGGCAAGCTCGGCGCCAATGCCGGGGGGCACGTTGTTCGGGTCGTTCGCATCGAAGACAAGCACGGTGTTGGCCTGCGAGCACGAGACCAGCGCGTAGTCCACGGCAGCCTGCACGGGCGGCACGGCCGCCATCGTTGCGAAGACCACGTCGGCCGGCTCGTCCAGTGTCTCCAAGGTGCGCACGACCTCCCGGGTGTCTACGCGAATCACGGTCACGGAGTCGGAGATTTGGTTGACGACCCACAGTTCGTTGTCGTTGCGGAAGCGGGCACTCACCGGATCCAGTCCTACCGGCACGGAATCCACAAGGACCGGGGTGCCGCTGGCGAGTGCGAAGAGTTCGACGCGGTTGTCGGCCGTGTTGCAAACGGCCAGGGTGTTGCCATCCGGGCTGAGGTCAACAGGATGCACCTGCGGGGTCTCAAAGTTGACGAAAGTCCCCTGGGCCAGAACCGGCACAGCGAACATGCACAGAAGTAGCGTCAGCAGAGATGCACGAACAGACACGGCCTCACACTCCCAATATGATGTAGTCCCAAACCAGCATTGAGGGACTCACCATAACGGAAACACGCGAATAAAAAAAGGGGCGGACCGCGGTCCGCCCCTGCCGTAAGACGATGGAATGGCGCTAGTTCTTGCTGAGGAACCCTTGGGGCGGGTCCGCGGGCGCATGGTATTCGTGCGCGGTCGTGTCGGGGTTGAAACGGACCGCGGTCGTAAGCTTCCAGGGCAGTTTGCCCGGCCCTGGGATGGTCAACTCCACAAAGAAGGCGGTGTGCCCGGATGCCGCTGCGGGCACCGTGGCGGTGAAGCGGCCGTTCCGGCCTTCGATCGCGGTGGCGGTCCAGGCGTCATCGCCCAGGGTATCCACGCGGAAGTCACGGGAATCGGGATTTGTCGCCTGCCAGAGGTGGGCGACGGCGCCCTTGGCGGGGGTCGTCACCACAATGGTGTCCTCGCCCTCGAATTTCCAGTCGTACTCCGGCAACGCGGCATCGTTGGAGATGGCGTGAAAGAAGGTCTGCAGGGTATCGCTCGCGTCGCTGCGGCCCATTCCGTGGCCGGCGTTGGGAACGTAGCGCAGGAGCTTGGGATCCTTCAGGTCGTTCCAATAGAACTGCGAGGAATCGGGCAGGAAGAACTGATCACCCGCGGCGTTCATGATGAGCTTGGGAATGTCGAGACGATCGCGGTAGCTATAAGGCTCGACGATCTCCAGCATCTTCGCGTACTCGGGGGTCTGCATCCAGTCCATCAGCCCCATCTTGTCGTAGTCCCCCACGGCGGGCGCCCAGAATCCATATACCCGCCAGTGATGCTCGAAGGAGGGCACGAGGTTGAGCATGTCGATCACGATCGGCGCGATGGCCTTGACGCGATTGTCGACCGCGCCCGTGGTCCAGGTGGTCCATCCACGTTTGGAGCCGCCGGCGACCACGAAATCGTTGATGGTGTGTGCTCCGCCCGCTTCGGAGGCCATGAACTCCTGAACGGCGTCCATCGCGCGCACGGCGCCCTTTGTCATGGGCAGGCGCAGCAGCCACTTGCTGTCCCCGGTCCGCAGGTACTTGTCCCAGGTATAGGCGATGATGCCGTCTTCCGTGCGCTTCTTGCCGTCTTCATCCGCAAAGACCAGCGGCTCACTCGGAATCTGGCCCAAGGCGGCCACGACCGACTTGGAAGCCGTCGCCATCCGCTGAAAATTGGCCCCGGCGCGCCGGGGTGTGGGGCCATCGTTGTTGCCGCCACCGATGTAGAGCATGGCCGTATCGGTCGCCACTTCCTCCGGCACCACCACGAGGAGCCAGTGTTTCCAGATCGGCTTGTCGACTTCCGCCTCGCTCAGCCATTGCTGGGAGGTCAGTTCGATAACATAGGTGGTCGTGCCGTTGCTCTCGGTCTTGTTTTCCACGCGCCAGGCGTAGTGCTCGTCGGGCGTGTAGACATAGGTGTCGAGCGGCGTCGGGTGCTCCGTTTCGCGGGCGGTGGTGTCGGCCGCCGCGGCCGTCCACGCACCGGCGGCGGCGCAAAGTAGTAGCGCGATTGATGGCGCCATGCGGGTGAGATTCATCCTTCGGTTCCTCCAGCTTGGATTCTGAAAAAGACCCCTGTGCGTCGTGCGCACAGGGGTACGGGTCCTCTACTCGTTTGGCGGGGCCTAGTTGGCTTTCAGCGTGGCCGGGCGCGTCGGGGTGCGCGGCTTGATCACACGGAAGGGCACGCGAATCTCCGGCATCGATTCGAGGTTGGTCTTGATGATGACTTCCTTGCCGTCGATCTCATCGGTGCCCGGGATATTTGCGACCTTAATGTTGTAGTTGTTCTGGCCACGCGGAATCAGTTCAATGTCGATGCTGTCCAGCGGGGCAATGACTTCGGTGACCTCAAACTCATCGATACGCCCTGGCGCCACGCGCATGTACTGGGTCGTGGTGCGCGCGGGATCCGCCACGGCCTGAACCGTCAGTTGGGTCGGGGCCACGTCGATATCGCCGATGACCTGGGCGTTTACGCGAATCGGAATCGAGGGGCGCTTGGGACTATCCGTGGTGACACTCATCACGCCGCTGTAGACACCAGCCGGGAGCCCTTCGGCGAGGGAGACCTCAATCGCATATTCCTTGCCCGCGGTGATGGTCTTCAGTTCCTGCGTGAATTCCTTTTCAGCAAGTTGAACCCCGGTCACATTGAAGCTGAGGCCTTCCTGGTTCGCCTTGATGGTCACCACCTGGGGTGCGGGCTGCGCGTCGAGCACGCGGCCGAAGTTTGCCAGCGCCGGCTCCACGAGCACGGCCGGGACCGCTTCACCCTTCAGGGTCAGCTTGTAGGCCGGGGTCGCGGGGTCATTCGACATGACCGTAATCTGTTTCTGTTGGGGCCCCTGCTTGCCCTTGAGGTTGAGGGTAACGTCGATGCTCGTCTCTTCCCCGGGCGCGAGCTGCTTTTTCTTCAGCTCCGCGACCGTGCAGCCGCAGGTGGTCTTGACGTCGGTGATCTTCAGTTCGGCGGTGCCGACATTGATCACGGTGAAGGAGTGATCCACCTTCTCCTCATTGTCACGCGATCCAAACTCGAATTCGGGTGCCGGCGAGAAAATACTGGGCTTCGCATCCTCCGCCACGGCGGTGCGGGCGCCAAGTAGCGCAGCCAATACCAGGGCTGCGGCCATCCATGCATTGAGCGACAAGACTTTCATCACGGTTCTACTCCTGTTCAATTGGACCCCCTCCCGTGGTTGTACCAGGGGAATCTCCCGGACGATAGCGCAGCCCGGCGGGAAGCGTCAAGGCGGCCTCACCGGCGTCGGATGCGCGAAGGTGTCCGGGTGGTTTCCGTTGCAATTCGTTTTCGCGTCGCGTACTGTGTTGTGCTCTGCGCTTGGGCGCAGTATTCCTGAGAGATTACGAGGGCGCAAGTCCGGAGGATGACACGATGCGGAAGATAGTTGCGATGGGTAGTTGGGTAGGTGCGGCACTGCTGCTGATGGCCGGTGCGCCCGCCGTTGCGGCGGAGGTGGCCGAGGGCCAATGGATCAACCTGTTCGACGGTGAAAGCACCTTTGGCTGGACGGATTTTGGCGATGTGAACTGGGAGGTGGTTGAGGGGGTGTTGACGGCCGACAAGGGCGCCGGCGGCTGGCTCGCGACGACCAGCCAGTTCGCCAACTTTGAATTGCGGGCAACGGTGCGCCTGACCCACCCGGGCACGGCGGGCATCGTGGTGCGTGGCGGCCTTGAGGGGCACCCGAGCGAAAACGGTTCCGGCGTCATCACGCTGAGCAACGACGAGAAGGAAGGCGACTGGCAGACGATCCACGTGAAGGCGATTGGCGATTCCGTGGAAGCCACGGTCGACGGCAACGCGGTGGAGACGGGTGCGACCCGCGCACGTGGCTACATCGGCATCCAGTACCACCATTACCACAGCAACCGGCGCGATACGACGGTGGAAGTAAAAGAGGTCAAGCTGCGCCCGCTGAGTCTGACCCCGCTCTTCAACGGTGAAAACCTCGACGGCTGGAACATCATCCCCGATCGCGCCTCCAAGTTTGAAGTAATCGACGGTGCCATCAATATCAAGGACGGCAACGGCCAGATTGAGACCGCGGGCACCTACCGCGATTTCATCCTGCAGCTCGATGTCATCTCGAATGGTGAGCACCTCAACAGCGGCGTGTTCTTCCGCGGCCCGGTCGGCGTGTTCTGGAAGGGCTACGAATCGCAGGTCCGCAACCAGTGGATGCGCGACGACCGCAGCCGTCCGGTCGACTTCGGCACGGGCGGTCTCTATGGCGTGCAGCCGACGCGCAAAGTGGTCTCGACGGACCACGAGTGGTTCAGCAAGACCGTCGTGGCCGAGGGCAATCACTTCGCGGTGTGGATCAACGGCTACCAGGTGAGCGACGTGTGGGACACGCGTCCGGTCAACACGAGTGACGACGGTAAGAACGGATTCGTCCCGATTGCCGGCACGATTCACCTGCAGGGCCATGACCCGACGACCGACCTTTCCTTCAAGAACATCCATCTGCAGGAATACCCGAAGCCCTAAGTCTTTGCCAGAAGTGAATCGCGGAGACTCCGGGCGGGGTCTCCGCGATTTCTACATGAGGCCTGTTCAAATGCTTTTGTATCTTGTACGTCACGGCGATGCCGTAGAGCCCTATGTCGACTCGAAGCGCCCACTTTCCGAAGCCGGCGTGCGGAACGTCGACGCACTGGGCGGGCAACTCGCCGGCGCAGGGGTGCGCGTCGGGGAGATCTGGCACAGCGAATACCTGCGCGCGACACAGACGGCCAGGCAGCTTGCGCCCTACGTGGAAGCCCACACGGTCAAGCTCTATTCTCACCTTGCCCCCGGGGACCCCGTTGGCCCTGTCGCCGAGACGGTCATGCATCTCGACAGCGACTTGATGCTGGTGGGGCATCTTCCCTTCATGGGACTGCTGGCCTCGCAGCTGCTGAGCGGGAATCCCGAGAAGATCAACTGTGTCTTCGATACCGCGACGGCAGCCTGCATCCAACTGGATCCCGGCGACAACCGGCTGCACTGGCTCCTGCCGGCGACGCTCTGCCGGCGCGCAGAATGACCACGGCCATGCTGCGAATTGTCGCCGACGAGAACATCCCGTTTGCCGAGGAGGCCTTTGGCCTGCTGGGGACGGTTACGCGCGTTCCGGGGCGTGCCATCGATAGCGCAATCCTGGCCGACGCCGACGCGCTCATGGTGCGATCGATCACGCGCGTCGATGAAGCCTTGCTCTCGGGCACCCCAGTGCGCTTTGTCGGTACCGCGACGATCGGCATGGATCACATCGACGCCGCTTATCTCGCGGCGGCTGGCATCGGCTTCTCAAGCGCGCCGGGCTGCAACGCGAACAGTGTCGCGGAGTACATTACCGCCGCCTTGCTGGAACTGCGCGATCGGCTCGACGTCGACCTGTCCACGCTACGGCTGGGAATCGTTGGCGTGGGCAACGTGGGGAGCCGGGTGCGAGAGAAGGCGGAAGCCCTCGGCATGACCTGCGTGCTCAATGATCCCCCCCGCGCGGCACAGACCGGCGATGCCCGCTACCGTCCGATCGCGGAGATTCTGGACTGCGACGTGGTGAGCCTGCACACCCCGCTCGAGCGCGGCGGGCCACACCCGACCTGGCATCTCGTAGATGCCAATTTCCTCGATGGTCTGAAGCCCGGGGCGGTCCTCTTCAATACGTCGCGTGGCGCGGTGGCCGACAATGCGGCCGTGCTCGCGGCGCTGCGGTCCGGGCGCTTGCGCGCCGCGGTGCTCGACGTTTGGGAAGGCGAGCCGAATCCGGACGTGGCGCTGCTTCAGGAAACCGCCCTCGCCTCGCCCCACATTGCGGGGTATTCCTTCGATGGCAAGGTCAACGGGACGCGCCAGATCTATACCGCCGCGTGCGCCTGCTTCGGCATCCCGTCGGAATGGGATCCTTCCGATAGACTGCCTGCGCCGGTACCCGCTGAAATCCGTTGTGATGACCTTGCCACGGCCCTTCCTCGCTGTGTCCGTGCCGCGTATGACATAATGCAGGACGACGCCAGCATGCGGGCACTACCCGCGATGGCGGCCGATGCACGGGGCCCGGCCTTCGATGCCCTGCGCAAAAACTACCGTTGCCGCCGGGAATTCCCGAGCCTCACGGTCCATCTATCCCAAGGCGCCGTGGCGGCTGCACCGCAACTCCGCGCCCTGGGATTTCGTTGCAACTTCGAGTAGACAACAACGTGGTACACCAACTCGTACGCGAGAGCGCCCTTGGCGCCGAAGAAATTGCCGCCTTCGTGGCGGAAGCCTGTGCATCACTTGGCGTGGACGACCGTAAGGTCCTCTGCATTATCCCCGACAATACCCGCAGCATGCCGATGCCGACCGTGTTCCGTGCACTCTGCGGAGCCTTGGGGGCGCGCGTCAAGTCCCTGGATTTCCTGATTGCGCTCGGCACGCACCCGCCAATGTCGGACGCGGCCATTGCGAAACTGCTTGGGCTTCCCCAAGACGACCCGCGAAGCGCGTACGCCAACGTCGGTATTCACAACCACGCCTGGGATGATCCGGCAGCTCTGGCCTCGCTCGGGGTCATCCCCGCGGAGGAGATCGCGGCCATTTCCGGTGGCCGGATGAACGAGTCGGTCGAGGTCACGATCAACAAACGGGTCCTCGACTGCGATGTGGTCATCATCGCCGGGCCTGTCTTCCCGCACGAGGTGGTCGGTTTTAGCGGCGGCAACAAGTATTTCTTCCCGGGTGTCGCGGGCAGTGAGATCCTCAATCTCTTCCACTGGCTCGGTGCCCTGATCACGAATTACTCCATCAACGGTACGAAGCACACGCCCGTGCGCGATGTAGTCAACCGCGCGGCCGCGATGATCCCGGTGGAGAAGCAGTGCTTCTGTTTCAACGTCGTGGGCAAGGACACCTATGGCGTGTACTTCGGCACCCCCGAGGAAGCCTGGGAGGCCGCGGCCGACCGATCCAGCACGACGCACGTGCGCTACAAGCCCGCGCCCTTCAAGAGCGTGCTGGCCATGGCGCCGCCGATGTACGACGAAGTCTGGGTCGCGGGCAAGTGCATGTATAAATTGGAGCCGGTGGTGGCCGATGGCGGGGAACTGATTATCTACGGCAAGCACATTGACCGGGTGAGTATCACGCACGGCGCGCTCATCAAGCGGATTGGCTACCATGTCCGCGACTATTTTACGGCGCAAATGGACCGCTTCGCGGACATACCCGGGGGGATTCTCGCCCATTCGACCCATGTGCGCGGGGCAGGCACTTACGTGGACGGCGTCGAGAAGCCACGCGTTCAGGTCACCCTGGCGACGAGTATTCCCGAGGAGGAATGCCGGGCCATCAACTTGGGCTACCGCGATCCAGACACCATCGATCCCGAGGCCTGGGCCAATCGGGAGGACGAGGGCTATCTTCTCGTCCGAAACGCGGGCGAGACCCTGTATCGCCTGCACGACCACCCGGGGAATGCATGAGCCGCCTTGTCGCATGGGCGTGCACGGCACTCGCGCTGCTGGCCGCGGGCTGCGGCGCCGGCAAGCCGACCGCGCCGCCGCGGCACGTTCCGGCGATCGCCGCCAAGGAAGCGCTTACTGCGGGGATCGACGCGTTGCGCGTGGGCGATCTCGACGCGGCACAGGAGCAGGTTGCGTTGGCCATCGCCACGGATCCGGCCTTTGGTGGCGCGCACCTCTACGAGGGGTTTATCCTGTCCCGGCGTGGTGAGGACGCTGCGGCCACGGAAGCCTTCCGGCGCGCGGTGGAACTGGATCCCTACAACTGCGAATCGCCCCTGTTTCTTGGATTGATGCTGGAGCAGCGGGGCGATATGGAGGCCGCCCGGTCCCATTACCTGCGGTCGGCGGAGTGTTTCGCCGACGCGGTACAGGCGCAGGGCACGAAGCCGCAACTTCGGGTCTACGAGGCCGTAGCCCGCTACCTGCACCGCGGCAAGCTGGAGGGGCTTCAGGCGATCAGCGCCGTATTGACGGATTACCCGGAGTTCCCGCCGGCCGTGCGCGTGCGCGCGCGCTTCGTCGAGGACGACCGAAAGTATTTCTACCGTTGGGCCAGCGCGCCCGACCTGTAACGAAACCAGCCTAGAGACGAGGATGCCGAGCCGATGCCGAAGAATGTAATCGTCGCCCAGTCGGGTGGTCCCAGCCCCGTGATCAACAGTTCGTTGCGCGGCGTGATTGACGCCTGCAAGTTATTCCCCGAGACCTTCGGCACCCTCTATGCCGGATGGCACGGGATCGAGGGCGTGCTGAAGGAAGAACTGCTTGACCTCTCCGCACAGGACGCGGAGGAAGTGGCGCTGCTGCGCTATACGCCGGCGGCCGGCAGCATCGGCACCTGCCGCTACAAGCTGAAGGCGGACAAGCCGGAAGATTTCACGCGGGTGGTCGACGTGCTCAAGGCGCACGACATCGGCTATTTCTTCTACAACGGCGGCAACGACTCGATGGACACCGCGAACAAGGTGGCCAAGATCGCGCACGAACAGGGGCTTGATCTCGTGGCGGTGGGCGTGCCGAAGACCATCGACAACGATGTGGGCGATTCGGAGTTCAAGCTGATCGACCATACCCCTGGCTACGGCAGCGTGGCGCGCTACTGGATGGGCATCGTCCAGAATGCCAATGAAGAAAACCGGGGTTCCTCCCCCGCCGACCCGGTGCTGGTGCTCCAGGCCATGGGCCGCAAGATTGGCTATATCCCCGCCGCCGCGCGGTTGGCCGATCCAAAGCGCGAAACTCCCCTCCAGATCTACATGCGCGAGTCCGACGTGTCCGCCGAGGAAATGTGCGACAATATCAACGACCAGCTCAAGAAGGACGGGCGTTGCGTCGTGGTGGTGAGCGAAGGATTTGATGTGGGCGACCTGGGCGAGTTGAAGGACTCCTTCGGCCATGCCCAGTTCGGCGCATCCAAGCTGACCGTCGCACAGAAAGTAGTGAACCTCCTCAACGACAAGGGCCTCGCGGCCCGCGGCGCGGCCCGCGGCCAGGTGCCCGGCTGCGATCAGCGCGACACCTGCACCTACGCTTCTATCGTCGATCTTGACGAAGCCTACCGCGTGGGCCAGAAGGCCGCGGAAATTGCGGCAAGCGGCGAAAACGGCTGGATGTCCACGATTCTCCGGAAGCCCGGCTTGATCTACAATGTGG
>JAUIKJ010000391.1 GCA_030430835.1 Candidatus Hydrogenedentota bacterium | reverse complement strand
CGGCGTCTCGACCCGTCCCCCCGCGTACATCGGGAAGGTGCGGAGGTAGGCGTGGTCGTGTCCCTGCAGGGCGATGTCGAGATGGTGCTTGTCAAAAAGCCCGCCCCAGAGTTCGCGCACTTCGCGATTGTCGCGGCTGCGGCGCGAGGCATAGGCGGGGTGGTGGTAGCTGGCGATCTTCCACTTGGCATCGGCATGGGTGGTGAGTGTCTCATCGAGCCAGTCGACCTGATCTTCGATGTTGATGTTCGAATCAAGAACGATGAAGAGCGCGTCGCCATAGGTGAAACTATAGGCACGCTCCGGTGGGAAGTTCGCCGGACCGTTTTCCGGCAGGGTGAATAAGTCGAGATACATGTAGGGCGCGTCGGGGTCGTAGTCGTGGTTGCCGAGCACGGGAATGAGCGGCCGCTTCGCGAACCAGGGATGCGCGTTGGCGAAAAAGTCGTCCCACTCGCTGCGGTAGCTGCCGCTGTTCACGAGGTCACCGGCAATGATGGTGAAGGCGGCGGCGGGCCGCGCCGCATAGGCGGCGGCCAGGGTCGCGCCAAAAGTGTCCATGCCAATCTGTGCATCGCCGAGATAGACGAAAGAGAAGTCGGGGCTATCCGCGGGTGCTGTGGTGAAGGTGAACCATTCACTCCAGGTGCCGGCATCCGCGTCGCCCGCGCGATAGCGATACTCCGTTCCCGGTGCGAGACCGGTCATGGTCGCGGTGAAGCGGCTGTTCTCCGGATCGTTCTCGACAAGCTTGTCGGCGATCACGCTTCGGACCGCTTCCTGTCGATCAAGATCCGCGTCCGCAAGGCCATACTCGACCCAGCCCGCAGTGACCTCAGGTGCCGTTCGCCATTGGACGGTTTGCGTGGTCTGGGGATCGCCGCTCCAAGTCAGGGTGATTTGATCCGGCACGGTGCCTGAGGGGGTATCCGTCGGGCGCGGCATATAATTGTCGACGTAGAAGCCGACAACATCGCCCTTGAACTGGTCGAAAAGGATGTAGCCCGCGACCAGCGCGAGGAAGCCAATCAAAATTTTCTTGCGATTCACGTTGCACGACTCCCGTGGATTGAATCCCTATGGTACGAAGCCCAGCGCAGTAGGGGCAATATTCCGTTGGGCCGCGCGTCCGCAGCTGTAGCGCAAGCGGAACCTGGCTATGTGGGGATGATTGAGGCCCCGGGCCGGAATATCCGCCCGGGGCCGAATGGATCGATCGCTGGCAATCTTTCGCTAATTGTGTGTACGGCCATTGCGCCCGTAGCCATGACCTGCCCCGCGGCCACGACGGCCCTGGCCGGCATCCATTCTCGGGCCGGAGCGATGACCGCCGCCGCCTTGCACGCAGCGCTGGAAGGCAGGCAGATGGCGCTGGATCGAAGCATCGCGCAGGGCCGTGAAGACGCGGAGGATATCCGCCTTCCCAACCTTCGCCATGATGACATCGTAGAGGCCGCCGTTCTCAATCTCCGCCTGGACCGCGGCGGCACACGCTTCCTTCGGACTCGTGTAGGACGGAACCTTGTCGCCCCATTCGTCCGGGGGCACGGCGATCCCATACTTTGCGTAGAGTCCGGAAAGTGCTTCGATATGCCGCGTCTCCGCGTGCACGATGTTGGAGAAGGGCCGCACGTCGCCAAAGTCGGCGATGACCTTCCGGTAGGTCGCGCGCGCCTTATACTCGTCCTGGATGGCTTCGTTCAGCGCCCAGACCTCGTCGCGTGTGAGTGGTTCGGCAGGCTCACTGGCCCGGTTGCCGACGGGCGTCGTGCAATGTGGTGCAGTCGTTGTGCCGGGGAGCATGGTTCCGGAGTTTTCGAGAGGCGGCGAGGAAGCGTGCTCCTCTGCTGCGGCGGTGGACAGGGACAAGAGCATGACGGCAGCGGCAACGCTGCCAGAGAGCGGGGCGATCTTCATATCGATTTCTCCGTTTCGTTGGTTATCGAGTCCCGCCACCCACGCAGTGCCGGAATCCCATCCACCCATCACGGGGCAAGTCCCATGCCATGCATCCGGATAGCAGTCGTCCACCACCGTATACCGTGTTTTATTACCCTATCGTCGTGATTCCATGAGATTGCCGCATGCGAACAGGGGCGAATCCAAGGTGCGGTCATTCCAGAATCGAACAGCACTGTTGAATAATGAAGCGATTGTCTCCTGGGGACGGGGAAACCCCAATGTTTTCGCGGGTGAAAACTGGCACGCTTCTCGCATTACTCCAGGTGCAATTCTGTATTGCGAAAGGAGACTGAACATGCGATTGGATAAACTGACGATCAAGGCCCAGGAAGCCCTGTCCGAGGCGATGGGGCTGGCGGCTGATGCGGGGCACCCGCAGATTGAACCTTTGCACCTTCTGGGTGCGTTGATTGGCCAGGATGGGGGCGCCGTCGCGTCCATCCTGCAGCGTGTCGGCGTGAACCCCGGACAGACCGGGACGGGCGTGCAGGACGCGCTTGCGCGCCTGCCGAAAGTTTCGGGCGGCGGCGGATCACCGGGCTTGGGCAGCGAAGCCCAGTCGGTGCTTGATGCCGGCTGGAAAATCGCGCAGAAGCTAAAGGACCAGTACCTCAGCACCGAGCACATCCTGCTCGGCATTCTGCGCAACGGCAAGGGGGCGGCGGCGGACCTGCTACGCCAGTGGGGCGTTACGGAAGATGCGGTCATGTCCGCGCTCAAGGAGGTGCGCGGTTCAAACCGCGTTACCGATCCGAACGCCGAAGCGACCTACGACGCGCTGGAGAAATACAGCCGCGACCTCACCCAACTCGCCCGCACGGGCAAACTGGACCCGGTCATCGGCCGCGACGAAGAAGTGCGGCGGGTGATCCAGGTGCTGTCGCGGCGGACGAAAAACAACCC
>JAUIKJ010000016.1 GCA_030430835.1 Candidatus Hydrogenedentota bacterium | reverse complement strand
ATCACATCATCCACCGCGATCGCCTGCACGCACAGGTTGTCGCCACAAACCGAGTGCCGATAGTTGAAGGTGGACAGGCAGGGACTGCAGGCAAGCGGCGTGTAGAGCACCCGCGCCCGCGGTCCGACGGGACCAAAGAGCTGCGGGGTCTCCGGGCCGTAGAGTGCGACCTGGTGGATCGGGGTCAAGGCCGCAAAATGCGCGGGACCGCTGTCGTTCGTGACCAGCACATCGGCCACGCAGAACAGGGCGAGCAATTCGCGCAGGTTGATGTCGCCCGCCAGACTGCAGACCTGCGGCGAATTCACCTGACGCACCAGCGACGCGATGGCCTCGGCTTCCCCGGGCAATCCCGTGAAGACCACCGTGGCACCGGGATAGGCCGCCAGCAGGGCCGTCGCCAACGTGACGTAGCGGGCTTCGGGCCATTTGCGCACACGCAATACGTCGGTGCAATTGGGCTGTAATACAATGACCGGCGCTCCCGGATCGCCGGGCACCTTCGACTTCAGGAGCGCATCGATGCGCGCCGAATCCGCAGCAGGCGGCGTATAGACGGGAAGCGCAAACGGCGGCTCGATGGGCCGCTGCTTCAAGAGGGGCACATCATCCGGCGACGCGCCAAGCGCGGACACCATGATGTCGTAGGCCTGCGCGGTGTGCAGGTAGGGGTTGTAGGCGACGCGGTGTGTCATGAGATCGCCGCGGTAGGCGGTCTCATTCCCGAAGCGGTGCAGGCCGACCCGGCGCGTGCCGCCGCACAGATACGCCAGCACGGCGGACCCGCGCGCAAAAAACTCCAAATCGATGATCGCGTCGATGCCCGCGCGACGCACGCGTGCGATTGCGCGCAGGGTGTCGATAGCGATAACGACTACGTTGTCGGTTCGAATGGTAACGACATTGGCAGGCGGCACCAGATCCATCGCGTCGAGAATCGGCCGATTCTCCGCGAAGACGCAAAAGTACAGGTTTTCGCGCCCGACCAGGGCCTCAGCACGCCGCACGGCAGGTGCGGCGACCACGAGTGCGCCCTGCTCTTCGAGTTTGATGAAGAGCACTTTCTCCGGTTCGCGTGGGGTCGCGCCATCTCCACGGAACAAGGCGATGAGCCGGCGTAACAGGGTGAGCAGCAGACACAGCGGGCGTCCGATCCAATAATCGATAAAACGCATCGCCCAGAATCGCACGGCCGCTCCTTGCGCGCGTGGCGCCTACGCCCCGGTGCGTGCGCGCGCGCGATGGTCCAGATAATACTTGACCAGCTGCCAGGTCTGCACGGGCCGCGTCAGCAATTGCGTCGGGTCAAGGCGCAGGCTGAGCTCGGCGTTCGTCGTGTCCCAGCAAGCCCGATCACAGTGGCGCACCTGTTGCCGATGATCGTGAAACGCCTGCCCCCGCCAAATCTGGTCGAGCGGCTGATCGCGCACGTTGGATGCGCTTTCCTTGTCGAAGCAGGCGGCCAGGTTGCCCTGCGCATCGATAACCGCGATTGAATAGCCGGCGTAGCAGTAGAAGTTGGACGCCGGCGCGCGGTAAAGATCGGGGATACCATCGAAGAAGGCGTCGGACGTGGACTCCAGGCGGGTCTTCGCGATGGCCGTGCGAATACGGTCGAGGTCGGCCTCCAATTCCGGCAAGTCGGCCTCGTGAAAGGTCATGTCCGCGAAATCTTCCAGCGGCTTGTCCTTGTGCTGGAGGTTTGTGTGCAGCGGCGCGATCTTGATCTGGTCCACGCCCTCGGCCGCGGCAAACTCCACCAGCCCGACCAGGGTCTTCACGTTGTGTTTGCTCATCACGCAGTTCAAGCCGATGCGCACCTCCGGCATTGCCCGCCGCAGACGCCGCAGCCCTTCGACCGTATGGCGCAAGGTACCCTTCCCGCGGATTGCGTCGTGCACCGCCTCCTCGGCGCTCTCGATAGAAATCGACACGCTCTCCACACCGGCCGCCTTGAGCTTCGCCACGTTCTTGTCGCGCAGCAGCAGACCGTTGCTGTTCAGGTGCACGGCCATCCCGTGCGCACGCGCATATGCAATGAGTTCAAAAAGATCCTTGCGCAGCATCGCCTCGCCGCCGGTGATGGACAGGATGCGCGTCTGCAGTTTCGCGGCGCTGCGAACCACCGCCTTCCACTCATCCAGGCTCAACATGTTGTGATCGCCAGGACTGTAGTCGCAGGCGCCACACATGGTGCAATGCAGGTTGCACTTGTCGGTAAACATGATGACGAGGATCGGCAGGTGCCGCGGCGCGCCGTTGAACCAGCGCGCGCGCCAGGTGTCGATCAGTGATAGCGCGCCGCTGAAGGCGCCCATCGGCCGCACTTTCTGGATGGATTCGGCTGCCATGCCTCGCTTTCCTGCCTTGCCCGGAACCACGGCCGACGCCGTGCGATCAATGCGCCGGAACGGCGTTTCCGGCCCCCCGCCTGCCGCCAACCAGTATACACGATGGACCGGGCCGACGCGGTGCCGCCTCGAATGCCCGGCGAATCCGCGCTATACTCCGCTCCTGAACCATGTGTGAATCCGCCAACATCGTCATTGTCGACTACGGCGCGGGCAACCTCGAGTCGGTCGTGCGCGCCTTTGCGCGCGCGGGCGCCGCCGCGCGGATCACGGCAGACGCCGCGGCTGTGTCCGCCGCCCAGGCCATTGTACTGCCTGGCGTGGGTGCCTTCGACACGGCAATGGCGCGGCTACAGGACACGGGGATCGACACCGTACTCCGCGAACGCGTGGCGCAGGGGCACACCCCCGTGCTCGGCATCTGCCTCGGATTCCAGATGTTCACCCGCGCGAGCGCGGAAGGTCGCGCGGCGGGCTTCGCCTGGATCGACGGGGAATCCCAGCGCTTTCCTGCTGGCCCGGAGACACCAGTCAAGGTGCCGCATATCGGCTGGAACGATGTACTCCCCCAGGGCGACTCACCGCTTTTCCGCGGGCTTGGTGCGCGCCCCTGCTTCTACTTCGCGCACTCGTACTATGTCGATTGCCTCAGCCCGGCGGCCGTCGTTGCCGAGACCGATTACGGCCGGCGATTCACCGCGGTCGTGCAGCAGGGGCCGCTGGTCGGTGTGCAGTTTCACCCGGAGAAGAGCCACGACAACGGCGCGCGCTTCCTCCGCAATTTCCTGGAGATGAACGGCCTTGCATAAAGTACGTGTCATCCCCGTGCTCCTGCTCAAGGACTGGGGCATCGAGAAGAGCATCCGCTTCAAGGATTACGTCTACGTCGGCAGTCCCATCAACGCCGCCCGCGTCTTTAACGGCTACAACGTAGACGAACTCATCCTTCTCGATATTCTCGCCGGACCGCAAGGCCGCGCGCCGCGCGCGGAGATCGTCTCGCAAATCGCCGAGGAGACGCACATGCCGCTTACCGTCGGCGGCGGTGTCCGCGATCTGGAAACGATGCGGAGTCTGCTCGGCGCGGGCGTGGATCGCGTCTCCATCAACTCCGGCGCAGTGGAGGATCCCGGCCTGATCCGCGCGGGGGCCAACCTCTTCGGGAGCCAGTGCATTGTCGTTTCCATCGACGTGCGCAAGCGCTGGAACCGGCGCTACGAGGTCTACATCCATGGCGGCCAGAAGCGGACCGGACTCGACCCCGTAGACTGGGCACGCCGCGCGGAGGATGCGGGCGCGGGTGAAATCCTGCTGACCTCCATCGACCACGACGGCATGATGGACGGCTACGACATCGACTTGCTGCAGCGCGTCTGTGACGCGGTCGGGATTCCGGTTATCGCCTGTGGCGGTGCGGGCGCCGTCGACCATTTTGCGGAGGCCGTGGACTGGGGGCACGCCTCCGCCGTGGCCGCTGGGGCGTGTTTCCTCTTCTTCGGACCGCGGCGCACCGTGCTCATCAATTACCCAAGCGACGCCGAGCTCTCTGCCGCGCTCGGCCCGGAGCGTATTCGCCAGAAAGACTTGAAGGCCCTCCCCCCGGAACGCGAACGCTAGGCCATCGCGCCTACGGCCCTTCCTCCGAGAGGCACGGCACCTCCGACGCCGTTCCGTCGAGATAGCCCATCGCTTCCAGCGCGTCGACGGTCTCTTCGTCCAGCCCATCGTATTCCGGCGGATAGGTCAATGCGCTTGCCGCCGTGCGGTGCGCCTCCAGCACGCCCATCAGCGCCTCCACCCGCTCCGGATGCTTCTCGGCAAGGTTCTTTTGTTCACGCGGGTCCACCGCCAGGTCATACAACTCGACCGGCGGTACCACGGCGCAATGGTGGATGTTCTGGATCAATTTCTCGTTCCCCTGCCGCACGGACTCCAGGTGCAAGCCGAACTCCGGGATCGACCCGCGGGTCAGCGAGTACACCGGCGCCTCGCCGCCGGCATCGGGCACCGTCGCAAGGTCGCGGCCCTGCCACGTACCCAGCGACTGCTGGCCCAGCGCGGCCGCGAGGGTCGGGAGAATATCAATGGTTTCCACGGGGGTCGTAACGACCCGCGGCCGCTCGCCGGGCAGGCGGACAATCAGCGGCACATTGATGACTTCCTCGTAGACGGTCTTGGCGTGACCGATTGCCCCGTGTTCCCAGAATTCTTCGCCGTGATCCGCGGTGATGATGATGATCGTGTTGTCGTAGTGCGCGTCGATGTACTGAATCAGGCGGTTCACCTCCACGTCGGTGAAGCGGCATTCGCCATCATAGAGATAGCGGATGCTCTCGCGGCCGTCCACCGAGAAGGACGCGGTCTCGCGTTCGGCCTGAACACCCAGTGCGTGGCGGACGTGATCCAGGTAGTAGTTGGCCGACTGGCCGCTGCGATCACGTAGCGTCTCGTCGCTCTCGTTGAAGCCCGGGAAATCGGGGAACATCCCATCGTAGGGTGCTGGTGGTTCGTAGCTGCCATGCGGATCGAAGTAATGCGTATAGAGCAGAAACGGGCCCTCGGTTTCTTTCAGCGCCGCCACGGCGGCATCGGTAACCCGATGGCCCTGGGCCCACTTCAGATTGGTATAGGCGGCGCAGTCGTGTCCGAACCCGCGCCCGAAGCCGTACTGGCATTGCAGGTGCTGGTTGGTCTGGAAGCCAATTGCCGTATAGCCCAGGTCCCGGAAGTACTCCGCCATCATCGGCACGGCTTTGGGCACCATCTGGATCTTACGGTCCTGCCCCGGCACCAGTTCCGCCTGCACACCGAAATTCACGCCGTGCGTATCGGTGTACATGCCGGTTAGGATTGAAGTTACCGAAGGCTTGGTCCACGATGCCTGTGCGATCGCCTGTTGAAAATCCCACGCACCGCGCGCAAAGGTAGCGAGGTCGGGCATAATCGGGATGCCGCCACGCTCACCATGAATGCGATCGCTGCGCAGGGTGTCGATGATAATCAACGCGATGTTCGGCAACGGCGCCGCATCGGCGGGGGAGTCGGTGGCGCTGAGGTAGCCCAGGGCCGCAAGCGCTTCCTGCTCCTCTTCGGAAAGGGTCTCCTGGCTCGCGGCCGTCACTTCCGCCACGGCCTCCGGCGCGGGCACCAGACGCGCGCGCACCGCCCGGTTCTCCGCGCGCCACTGTGACAACTGCAAGCGGTAGGGATGCACCATCCACGGCTCGGTAAGTTGATTCTCCTGCGCCACCTCGGGCGTGCCGACGTTGAATAATCCCGCGAAGCCCCGCCCATAGTCCTCGATGTATTTCTTGCCGTCCGCGATGATTGACTCCAGATAGAAACGCTGGCTCGTCTGGGAACCGTGGGTCAGGGAAAAAATCGGCCCGGGCGCCGCCGTCGCAATCACGTCCTCGCCCTGCCAGTCCGGGTTCGGCTCCGTACCCAGCAAGCCCGCCAGCGTCGGCAAAATGCCCAGCGTGCTGACCGGCACGTCCCGGCGCTCCGCCGGGATTCCCGGACCATGGATGATGAAAGGTACCGAAATCTGGTCATCGTAAAGCGTGAGGCCGTGCCCCATCCCATCGTGTTCCCAGAATTCCTCGCCATGGTCCGCAATGATCACAAACACCGTCATCGGATCGCGCGCCTTCACGGTTTCGATGAACTCGTGCAACTGGTCGTCGAGATAGCGGCACTCGCCGTCATAGCGCCGCCGCAACTCCGCCTTGCCCGCTTCCGACAGGCGCGGTGTCTTGTTCACGCGCTCGGCGCCGTTCGCCGAGCTGACTTCGTCCCAGAAGAACGGCATGAAGTTGGCAATGGCCGCCTTGTCGGTTTGGGTGAGTTCACCGCCGGGCGGGAAACGTTCGGTGTAGCCCTCGATCACCCGGTACTGGGTGTGCGGGTCCATGTAGTGCGCGTAGAGAAAGAAAGGCGACGGCATGGCATCCAACTGCGACTGGAAGTAGCCCGTCACCTGTTCGGCAATCGCACCATTCTCGAAGATATAGTCGCCGCTGTTGAAGCCCTGTGCGAAGCCCAGGTTTTCCAGCAGGTTGGCATTTGTCTGGTAGCCGCGCGTGGCGTAGCCCTGCTCCTGAAAGTACTCGGGCATGGTCTCGAGTGTCGCTGGAAGGACATCGCTCGTCGGTGCGCCGGGGGTGTCCTGCCGCGCGCCGGCATGGACTCCGTGCACGTCCGCATAGAGCGAAGTCATCACCGAGGCCATGGCCGGCTTGGTCCAGCTGCTTGGCGAGATCGCGTTGGTGAAGTACAGCGACTCCGTCGCCAGTTCCGCGAGGTGCGGCATCACCGGCACCCCATCCCGCACGGCCTCCACCTGATCGGCCCGAAGGGTGTCCAGCACAACGAGTACCACGTTGGGCGGGGTCGCTGGATCCCGTGTGATGGGCGCGGGCGGCGTGGCCCTCTCAGACGAGCCACAGGCTGCCAGCACAACCAGCAGCATGGGTATGAGCAGGGCCTTGGGTTTCAGCATGATACCCTCGATTGGAAGCTTGGAACACCCTACTATAACGTACCGGAGGCGTTTTTGGCAGACACCGTCTCTTCCTCGAAGAGGTAGAGCTTTAACCCGTGGAATTGCTGGATCTCCGACCGCCGCCAGTGGGTTTGCAGCCAGTGCAGCAGGCCTTCCGTCGTCGGTTCCCACTCGAAGGTGATGCCTTCCGCATCCAGGAACCAGACCCGGCGCGCCCCGGCCAGGGCCTCCCAGATGGGTACTGGCATCAGGCCGTGCCGCTCGCTTAGGGCCGGGTTGCCCATGGTCTGGATGAAGATATCGCGGTCCTGTTCGGAGTAGCCAAGGCGGACGTGCGTGGCCTCGGGCAGATAGTGATAGAGGGCGTACTGGGTGAAATGGCTCGCATGCGCCACCACGTCTCCGGGCGCGAGATTGGCGGCGATGTAGGCCGCGGCGCTTCGCTGATCGACCCGCGCATACACGCCGTAGCGGTGCTCGTTCACCGGGTGCAGGTCATGGCGGTAGTACGCAGCCAGGCACGGCACCGTAAGCAGCAACAGCGCCGCTGTCCCCACACGCGGCCCCCAAGCGGTGGGCACGGCGCGCAATCCCGCGGCCACCCCGAAGAGCACCATGGCGCCGGAGAGCGTGAAAATCCGATGCTCGTAGAAGGAGAAGTCTTCGATGTTCCACTTGATTGCGCCGAGAATCATCGGAAGGAAAGTCAGCGAAAGAATCGCCGCAAGCGCGGGCAGGTTCCGCCGCAGGCGGAACAGCCCCGCGCCGAACAGACCCAGCGCCAGCAGCAGCAACGGCCAGTAAGCCTTCGGCACGAGCCCATAGGCCGCGAACCAGGTCTTGAAGGTAATCACCATCGTCTGCGGCGTCGGCGCGGGAAACCACGGGATCGTGATTTCGCCGATCATCCGGTTCATGTGCAGTGCCAGGTACAGCGCCGGCGCCAGCAGCACCATCGCCAGCGCATTCCACGCGGTCCAGCGCCAGAAGTGTCGGCGGAAGCGCGGCAACATCAATACGAAGGCCGCATTGAAGGCGAATATGTAGAAGGTCGCCACGAAGTGGCAATACATCATGAAAGCGAAACCCAGGGCCATCAGCAACCAGTACGGCCACCGGTTCTCTTCCAGTGCACGCAACATGAAATACAGCGCCACCAGCCCAACGACCGTGAAGAAGCTGTAGATACGGAACTCCTGCGCGTAGTAGATATGATAGGGGGACACCGCGAACAACAGCGCCGCGAGGAGCGCCGCGTATTCGTCACGCAAGAGGCGGCGCCCCACCAGGAAAATGATCGGAATCGCGATCACCGACCAACCACAGGACCAGAGTCGGATCATGAAATCGTTCGCCGGCGAAATGACGGGGAAGTCCGTGACAGCCCGAATCACACTGCCCCACACCCGCGCAACCACCGCCATCACCGGGGCCTCGGTGGTCTTGGTCTGATCGAAGAGCGCGCCATCGAGCGTCGCGAAACGCGCAAGGTAGAGACTCGCACCCTCGTCGTACCAAAGGCTCTCGTCCGCCAGCCGGTACAGGCGCAGCCCCGCGCCCAGAATGATGATCGTCACCAGCGCGAAGATCACCGGACGAAGCGCGTAGTCCCGCGGCTGCTCCGCCGCGCTCACCGGCCGCGCTCCCGCGCTTCGGCTTCCGCCGGGGTCTGCGGCGCGCCATCGGCCCGCTGCCACAGGTACCACAGCCGCGCGTACTTCATGAACACGCTGAAGGCGCCCAGCCCGGACAGCACCGCGCCGTGGTAGCCGTCGCGAAAGCCCTGCCGCAAGACATACATCTTCAGAAATTTCACCATCGGCCGCAGCGTCAGGTCGCTCCAGCGCGCGCGCTTACCGCGCTCGAATAGATCCTGCGCCCCCCAGTGCGTGAAGCGCTGGAAGGTCGTGAAATATTCCTCGAAGTTGCGGTAGGTATCGTGATACATCGGCGCTTCGATCTTCCCGACCGGTCCCTCCACCACCACCTTTGAATGCACGCGCTTGTCGAGGTAGCGGCCCTTGGCCGTGCGGAACAGGCGCAGGTTGTAGTCGCGCTCCCAGCCGCAATGGCGCATCAACCGCCCGAAGAAGTAGGACCAGCGGTGAATATCGTAGCCGTTCAGGCTGGCGGGGTCCGCGATGATCTCGCGGACCTTGTCCCGCAGTTCGGGCGACACCCACTCGTCCGCGTCGAGTACCAGGGTCCACTCGGTCTCGATCTGCGGCAGGGCCCAGTTTCGCTGGGCCGCGGCATTCTCGTATTCGTGCACCAGCACCCGTGGCGTGTGCTCCCGGGCCACCGCATCGGATCCGTCGCTCGTGCGCGGATCGACCACACAGAGGATGACGTCGGCCCAGGCCACGCTTTCGAGGCAGCGCGGCAGGCGATCGCCCGCGTTGGGCACCAGGGTCAGTATGGTCACTTTGCTCAAGTCGTGGTTCTTTCTGGAGTCGCGTTGCGTGTGGCGATTCTATAGACCGCCGCAACCCAGCGTCTAGCCACAGGGGATCGTGGCGCGGGGACATGGTATAACGTTGCCATGTGGAAAGCCCCTGTCATCGCTGCTGTCGCCCTGATGCTCTCTGCCGTATCCCGCGCGGAAGAAGTGCATTCCGCCACCTGTGAGGTGGTGCGTGGACGCCTACTGGTCTCGGCCAGTATCAACGGCGACGGCCCCTATCCCTTCCTGCTGGATGCCGGCCTGCGCCAGCCCGTGCTTACGCCGGAGGCGGTGGCTTACTTCGGATTTACCCCCGGCCAGATGCCGGATTATCCGGGGGTGTCCGTGATCGAGGTTGATGCCTTCGCTCCGGCCGCACTCCCGCCGCAACCGGCCATCCTGCTCGTGTCCCCCTTGCCGGGCCTTCCGGAGCGGCTGGGCTACCGGGTCGCGGGCCTGGTGCCGCTGCACCAACCCGGCTATGAAATCGAGATCGACGTGACCAACGGGGCCGTGCGCTGGCGGGGGCTCGCCGATGCCGCCCTGGACAAGACCGTCGCCACAGCGATTCCCATGCGGCTTGCGGACACCGGGCAGCCTCAGGTGCAGGCCCTGCTGAACGGCGAGTACCTGACTCCGGTCCAGATCGATTTGAATTTCGGGGATACGCTCAGTCTCCCGGCGGGCCTGATACCGGAAGTGACCGCCGGCGACACACCGCGGCTCCGTACACGCCTCGACGGCGGGGGCATCCAGGAACAGTGCCGCCTTCACTCGATTACCATTGGGAACGCCGAGTTGCGCAATCCCCTGTGTACAATCGCACCGGACGGTGCGCCGGCCCGTATCGGGCTGGCCTTTCTCCGTCATTTTAAGGCCACCCTGAACCTCGAATACGGTCGCCTTCACCTCGAAGCGGAAGGGACGGAAGCCCCGGCCGATCCACCCGTGGAAGGCTACGGCCTCGCCCTCGCGCGGCAGCAGGGCGGGCTCTGGACCATGCACGTGGCCGAAGGCTCGCCCGCCGCGGAAGCGGGCCTGCTCCCCGGGGACCAGTTGGCCGCCATCGGCGGGCAGTCCATGGCCGACGTCGGGTACGAAGGCGTCTTGCGGTTGCTGGACGCACCGGCCGGCGCAGGTGTCGCACTGACCTGGCGCCGTGGCGCCCAGGAGCAGACCCGGGAGCTTGTGGCCCGCCCGCTCCTTTAGCGTCTGATTGTCAACTAATATATACTACGGATTCGTTTCTTCGAGCCGCTACAACCCTGTCCGCGGCGGCGCACCGTCGCCGCCCGTTTCAACCCAAGGATCCTTGCATGCAGTTTTTCAAAGGTGCCCTGATTTTTCTGCTCGTGCTGGGGACCGCACGCGCCCAGGAATTGAAACCCTGGGCCCTGCGCGATCACCTCACTTTCGGTGGCCACGGCATGTCACTGGACTATGATGTGGAAGACGGGTTTTGGCGGGTAAAGCGCGCCAATGGCGATGTCGTCGCCGACAACCTCGCCTGGAGCATCGAGTTGGCCGACGGCACCACGATTACCCCCCGCGATGTCGACGCGGCCGAACTGATCCGAGACGGCTTCACCCTTCCCGCGCTGGGCAAGGGCACCTATTACACCTCGGTCTTTCCCGTGACACACGGTCTCCGCATCCGCAGCCGGGTTTCCAAGTTCGATACGCAGCCGTTCCTCGCGATGCGAATCTCCTTGGAGAACACGACGGATGCGCCCATCGAAGTCAAGCGCATCGTGGCCGTGTCCGCGGGGCCCGGTGCGATTACGCCCCTTACGCCGGGCGTACAGGTCCGTGCGCGGCATATCGTTTCGCGGGGCGGATTCCCGCTTTATGACGCGGCCGCGCCGCCGCTCGGTCTCCAGTTTCACGATCCTGCGAACGGAACCACCTTCGCCATGGGCGTGCTCCCGGAAGCGGGCAAGAGCACCCCGGCGGTCGACTTCAAGCCCTATGAGAACTCCTGGATCGGCGATATCCGCTGTGACTATGCGCCCTCGGCCCGAATCGCGCCGGGCAAGACACTGGACGCCGACACGGTCGGTGTGTCCTATGGCGTACCGAAGACGGGCCATGTGGATCTCTTTTATTCCTGGGCTTTCAGCGCCCTCACGCGGCCAGAGTCCGAGGCGGAGCGTCCGCCCTCTTGGGTGACCGTGCCCGAATCGGCCGGCATCGGGGAGCTCGTCTCTACGGGCAACACCTGGAAATCGGGCGGGGTACGCCACGCCCTGATTCCCATGGGATGGGAAAGTGTGCCCGGCTCGCAGCAGGGCGCCGCACCGCGGTACCCGCGCAACATGTCCGCCGCCGCCGCCCAACTCTCGCAGGCGGGCCTGACCCCCGGCATTACCATCGACCCCCTCGCCATGGAAAACGAACGCGCCGGGGGCGCGGCGAAGACCTCGGATGGCCGCTGGTGGGCCAACCCGGCCACGCCCCAAGGCAAGGAAGCCATTGGCCGTGCGGCTGGCGCGCTGGCGAAGGACGGCTTCGCCTTTCTCGTGGTGACGCACTCGATGATTCCCGACGTGGCCCTGCATGAATTCGGTCTGTCGCGGGTGGAAGCGGACAACCTCGCGATGATGGCCGTGCAGCAGGGTGCCCCCCGCGCCGCGGTCCTGCCGGCCTCGGCCGGCAAGCTGGGCCTTCAGCGGGATGCGTGGCTGGAGGCGGCGGCCTCCGTCAGCCGCATGGCCCGCTTCGGCGCAAACCCGGGCCCGGTCACCATCAGCACGGACGGGCTCGCAAAGCTCGACAACGAAACGGCGGTGGCGATCAGCCTGTGGCCGGGACCGGTTGAAATCCTGGGTACGCCCAAGCGCAATGTCATGGCGACGCTGGCGTCGGTTTTCCACGCGGGGCGCGTGGTCGCACAGCCGGTGGACGCGGGCCTGCAGAGTCCAAAGCTGTGGCATATGGTGCACACAAATCTGCGGACCAAGGCGAAGTCCTCGAACATGGTGCTTTTTGAAGGCGCCGGCAACTGGGACCCGGGCGATCTGGACCCGGAAAGCGTGTCACCCTCGTCCATGCACCAGGCCAGTGCGGGCCCCATCCCTGCGGCAGGCAACTACCGCGCCGCCGCCGCTTCTTCCGAAGACGAGCGCAACGCGAAGCGAAAGCGTCGCCGCTAGGGCGACACAAGAAACCCGGGCCCCATGAACTACGCAAAACTGGGACAACATACGGTCAATGCGGTACGATTCGCGGAGATCGTGCAGGTGCTGGCGAAGCACGGCTTCGCCGACCTGTTCCAGCGCGCGGGCTTTCACGACGGGCTTCCGGCGAAGGTCCTTCGTTCCCTCAACCTGCTGGACGCGCCGGCGGGCGAGCGCGCCACCATTGGCGAGCGCCTCCGTGCCGCGCTTTCGGAACTCGGCCCCACCTATGTAAAGCTTGGTCAGGTGCTCAGCACCCGCCCGGATCTTATCGGCCAGCCGATGGCCGATGAGTTGTCCCACCTGCAGGATCGGGTGGAACCCATGCCCTTCGAGAAGATCGAGACGGTGGTGACCGATGCCCTGGGTGAAGGAGTCGACTCACTCTTCGCCCACTTTGACCGCAACCCGGTGGCCTCGGCCTCACTCAGCCAGGTCTACCGTGCCCGCCTCCATGATGGGCAAGACGTCGCGGTCAAGATCATGCGGCCCGGCGCCGCCAAGGTCATCGAATCCGATCTGCGCCTGATGCGGCAGATCGCCGAGTGGATCGGCGAAACTGTGACCGAGGCGAGCATCGTGGATCCGCCGGCGGTCGTGGACGAGTTTGCCCGCTCCATCCGCCGCGAACTGGATCTCCACATCGAAGCGCGTATCATCGAACGTTTCCGCCATAATTTCCTGGGCGTCGACTACGTGGTGATCCCCGCGGTGCACTCGGAGTTCTCCACGGAATCCATGCTGACAATGGACTGGATCGACGGGGTGCGGGTAGACCGGCTCGCGGCCTATGCCGACCGAAACTCGGACGCCGCCACGGTCGCACGGCAGGGCTGTGAAGCACTCTGCAAGATGGTCTTTGAAGATCACCTTTTCCATGCCGATCCGCATCCCGGCAATGTCCTCCTCACGCGTGACAACACCCTCGCCTTTATCGATTTCGGCATGGCCGGCCACCTGGAGCGGATGGACGTCGCGGCCATCGCGGACCTCTTCGTCGCCATTTTTCACCAGGATTCGCGCGAATGCGTCAGCGCCATCCTCATGCTCACTGCGGACAGCGAACCGCCCGACCGCGAATTGCTCGAACATGAGATCACCGACTTCATCGCCTTCGAGGCGCAGAGCATCATCAGCAGCGGCCAGGTTGCGCGCGGCATTGAGCGCGCCGTCGGTATCCTGCACAAGCACGAGCTCCAACTCGCGCCACGCTTCAGCCTGCTCCTCAAAGGGCTGGCAACCATTGAGGTCGTCGGCCGCAAGCTCGACCCGGATCTGGATTTTCTCCCCATCCTTGAGCCCTATGTCCAGAACTTGGTGCTCTCGCGCTATCAGCCCGCGCAAATGATTAAGGACGCGCAACACAACGCCAATGCGCTCCTGAAGCTCAGTCGCCAGATCCCCACCGATCTCTCCACCCTGCTCCAACAATTGCGCAAGGGGAAGATGAAGTTTCATCTGCACCATGAACACCTGGAGAACCTTGCCGCCACCATCGACCGGGCCAGCAACCGCAACGCCATGGCCGTCATCGTCGCCGCCATTATCCTCGGGTCGAGCTGGATCATCAGCATCGAATCGCGGCTGAGCAATCTGGGCATCACCGGTTTCGCACTCGCCGGTTTTCTCGGGATCTACCTGATCATCTCCATCCTCCGATCCCGCAAGTACTGACCCGCCACCGGCTTCCGCGCCCGCGCCGCACCCGGTTCCTCCGCAATTACGGGAGTTGCCAAAGTCCGGGCGTCGGGGTATACTGCCCTACGAACTTGGGTTCCCCAAGGAACCATCCACCAGAGGAGAATTTCGATGCGTATTCAGCGTCTTGCCTGGACCGCCGCCGCGGTGCTGGCCTGCGTCCCCGCAATGGCCCACGATACGAACGTCCCCCACGTCCATCCCCACGGCGCGGAATCCTTGATCTTCGCGATCATCGCCGGCGCGGCCTTCGTTGGCCTGTGGAAGAGTGGCGTGCTCGACACCATCCGCAAGGACCGCTAAGCGAGCGGACAAACCAGAACGAATCGACAACGCCCAGCGTGCATGCGCCGGGCGTTTTCTATTGCCAGTGTCCCGCCACGATCTCGCCGAGGTTAATCGGCCGGAACGCATCGAAGTGCAGTTCGCGCACCTGGGCCAGTTGCCGATCACCCCACATCCCCTCAAAACCCTTCATCCGGCGGAAGGGCTTCACCCGGCGCCGCCACCACGCGCGCTCTTCCTCGGTCGCCGTGCGGAGTGCCCCCGCCGTACCCAGGAGACGAACGCCCGGCGGCGATGCGAAGCGCCCATTCCATAGCGCGCCCAGCCAAAGCAGCTTGCTGCTGTTCACCGCCTGTACGCACACCCGGCTCCCCGCCGCCAGATTCGCCGGCATCTGCTGCGTGAAGATCTCGAAATAGGTCGCGCGGCAATCCTTCAACAACCGCAGCGAACCAATCGGTGACACATGTGGCGTGCCGTCGGTATTCACCGTAGCAATCGAGAAGTGCAGCGAGCTGCGGTACACGCCCCGGCATACCCGGCGAATCTCCGGCCAGTGGGCCTCGATGTCGGTGCGCAACTGAGACACGCTGACCAGCCTTTCCTCAGTTCTTCACCAGCCACACTTCGGCCAGCCGCGACTGTTCCCGCCAGTTCAGGTGGGACTCGCCGCCGGGGCGCGTCCAGGTGATACGGAGTGTGCCGTCGGCCGTTGCCGATACGGGGATGGGAAAGGTCTTGATGCCGCCGATACCCTTCTCGTAGCGCGTGGGTTTCAATTCTTCACCGTCTGCCTTGGGCAGGGCTTCGCCGTAGCCGGTGCACTTCAGGGTATAGGTCGCGCCGGGATCTAGCTCGGTGTACTCCAGCGCTTCCGGCCAATCGAGGGTGACCTGCCAGGTAAGCCGCTCGCGGCTCATTCCACTCTGCCACCACCATTGTGTTGGAGTCAGCGCACGCTCGAGATCGGGATAGACCTTCAGCCCGTTCTCCCGCACCACGCGCGGACAACGCCCCGGCCAGCCGACGGCGTCGTAGTAGCCACCGGCCCCCGGATCTTCCCAGGCGGCCAAAGCCTGCAACTGCGCGAGGCGATCGGCGGGATCGTCCGTCGCGTCGGCGATAGCCGCAGCGCGGTCCGCGATCCACCAGCGGTTGTTCAGCGGATAGTCCAGGAAGTCGAGCGAGCACCCGCGCTCCGCACCGCTCGCGTGGTATTTCTCCATGCTGGTCTGCAAGGCAATCATTTCATAGAG
>JAUIKJ010000390.1 GCA_030430835.1 Candidatus Hydrogenedentota bacterium | reverse complement strand
CGCCCGACGGCGGTACGCGCGACATGACCGGCGCCGCGGTGGCCAACTACAAGCGCATGAACCTCGACTGCCTCTTCTGCCTCGGCGGCAACGGCACGCAGAAAAACGCCCTGCGTCTGATGAAGGAAGGCGACGGTAGCGTCAACGTCATCACCGTGCCCAAGACCATCGACAACGACGTGTGGGGCACGGACACCTGCTTCGGATTCGATACCGGCATGACCATCGCCACGGAGGCAATCGACCGCCTGCACACCACCGCCTCCAGCCATCACCGCGTCATGGTGGTCGATATCATGGGCCACAGTGCCGGTTGGCTTGCGCTCGGCGCGGGCATTGCCGGCGGCGCGGACGTCATCCTGATCCCCGAGATTCCCTACGACATCGACATTGTCGCGGAGAGCCTGCTCGCACGCATGAAGCGCGGCAAGATGTTCAGCATCGTGGCCGTGGCCGAGGGCGCGATGTCCAAGGAAAATGCCAAGCGCCGCGAAGAGATCGCCGAGGCCAAGCGCGCCGCCAAGGCCGCCGCCAAGAAGAATCCGAAGAAGAACATCGACATCCCGGAGCACACCCACGAACCCGTGAGCGCGATTCTCGCGGAGCATATCGAGAACGTTACCGGTCTGGAGACCCGGATCACCTCGCTGGGCTACCTTCAGCGCGGTGGCATTCCGACCCCCAATGATCGCCTGCTCTGCACCAAATACGGGACGGCCGCGGCCGGCTTCGCGCTGGAAGGGAAGTTCGGTATCATGGTGGCCAAGCGCGGTCAGGACTACATCCCGCTTCCCCTCGAAGAGACCGCTGGCCAGAAGCGCATCGTTCCGGTTGATCATCCCTGGATCGAATCCGCGCGCGCCGTTGGCACCTGCCTCGGCGATGAAATGCCGCACGGCTATTCGGCGTAGTTCGGCCTGGCTGGGGCGGGACGGTTCCCGGTTTCTCTCTACAAGTACCCAATGCTCTTGAGCTGCTCGATTTCCTCGTTGGAAACATCGCGCTGGATCGGCGTCGGATCGGCCTTCGGATTGTCCTTCTGCCATTGTTCCAGATGCCGGCTCATACCCCGGACCACGTTCGGGCGGCGATCGTACTGGTTGGTTCTGGTGCCGTTCTGCGGTTCACCGCGCGGTTGTACTTCTTTCTTGTCGTGGCCTTTGTTCGGCTTGGGCGTTTCGATGTAGATGAAGTGCTTTCCGTAGATCGCGCGGATGTCCGCGCCCTTGAAATAGCTTTCCACGACCATCAGGTTCGGCAGCGGCACATTCGCCGCCGTGCCGCGCAGCACGGGCATCATCGACTTGCCGACCATCTCTTCCGGCACGGGCAGGCTGAGGTAATCCAGCACCGTCGGGAGAATCTCGAGCGAACGTACCCGCTGGGATACACGGTGCGTCGCCGGCTCCCAGCCCTTGCGGTAGAGAATCCAGGGAATGAGTACCTGCGACTCATACATTAGTTTCCCGTGGTGCATCGAGGGCGACACGTTGGGATGGTCGTCCAGGCCCTCACCATGGTCGCTGGTGAAGATGAACAGCGTGTCGTCCCAGCCGGGCAATGCCATCAGTTCCTGCATAAAGGTGTCGAGGTCGTCCGTCATCTGGCGAATTAACTGCGGGTAGCGATTGAAGGGGTGCCGGCCGATAAACTTCTTTTTGGCGTATTCGTCGCGCAGCATGTTCGTGCCCGGCCGTACGGCGGTCCACTCATGCGCTTCCATCAGGTTGATCTGAAGGTAGTGCGGCGCCGCAGGATCCGGCGAGTTCTTGATCATGTCCATCGCATTGGCGAAGAGTTCCGGCGCCGGCGGCAGCGAGGCCGCGCCGCGCCGCTCGCTGTTTTCTTCCAGTTGCATCCAGCCGAACACCACGTTGCTGTCGGCGTAGCGGTCGAAGCCCTGGTGGAAATTGAAGACCGAATTGATGTTCGGGTTCGCGGTAAGCCCGTAGGTTGTATAGCCGACCCCCTTGAGGATCTCCGCGAGCGTCGTGAACTTGTCGTTCAGGATCTCGTTCCGCTCAACATAGAGCCCCAGCGTGCGGGGATGCAGGCCGGTCAACAGCCCGCCGTGCGAAGGGCGTGTCCAGGTGGATTGCGCAATGACTTCCTCGAAGACCACGCCGTCCGCCGCGTACTTGTCGAGACCGGGGGAGATGGGCTGCTTGAAGCCGTAGCACCCAAGGTGGTCCGCACGCAGCGTATCGAGCATGATCAGAACCACGTTCGGGCGTTCACGCAGCGGCGCACGTTCCCCGGTCGCGTCGCTGCTAGATTCCGGCCCGGACGCGGCCGGTGTTTCACCAGCCTCCGTCGGTGCCGCCGAAGTATCGGCCGGCGTCCCCGCCGCATCCTGCGCATACACCGCCGGTGCAAGCGCAATCATTCCAGCCACCACCAAACAACCCAAAATGCGTAGGTAATTCATAAACCTTCCTGTGTAGTCCGCCGATTGCGAAGACCCAAGCGGTGTCTAGACTTCGCCCGGTTCATTTCCGAGATAGCCGATCGCTTCCAACTGGCGCTGAACGTCTTCGGGGAGTTCCTGATCCTGCGGTGTCGCCGGGGTCTTCGGATGATCCGCTTCCCAACGCGCCAGGTATTCCTTCATCGGCTGCAGGACCGTCGGTTGCGCAGCGTGCTGGCTCGTCGCGATGCCCTGCTCGCCGGCGCCCGTCGGCTGCAATTCCTCCGGTGGCAGGCCGGCCTGGCCCGAACGATTGTGGAAATACTTCCAGTCGTTCGCGTAGGCCGCGATTTTGTCCGCCGACCGCCAGAAGGTCTCCGCCACGAAATAGTCCGGCAGCGCCACCGTCGCGGCCTGCCCATCGAGCACCGGCGTCACCGATATCCCCTCGATGCCGCTGGGCGCTTCCACACCCGCGA
>JAUIKJ010000389.1 GCA_030430835.1 Candidatus Hydrogenedentota bacterium | reverse complement strand
CTGGCCGGTGTATTCCTGCACTTCGTCGTGGACGTATTCGAGGCTGATCCCTGCCTGGGAGAACATCGATTCCGATTCGGCCCCCGCATGGTAGCGGCGTTCGCACACGACCCGGACAATGCCACAGTTGATGATCAGCATGGCACAGACGCGGCATGGCGTCATGCGGCAATACAGGGTTGCGCCCTGCAGGGCCACGCCCATCTTCGCCGCCTGACAGATGGCGTTCTGCTCGGCGTGAACTGTGCGCACGCAGTGCTGCGTGACCGATCCGTCCTCGTGTTGCATCTTCTTGAACTGGTGCCCCACCTCGTCGCAGTGGGGAAAGCCTACGGGCGATCCCACGTAGCCCGTTACCAGCAACTGGCGATCGCGTGCGATGACGCAACCGCTGCGGCCACGGTCGCAGGTGGCACGCTTGGCGATTGCGTTCGCAACTTCCATGAAGTATTCATCCCAGGACGGGCGAAGATATTCCTCGGTCATGGCGAAACTCCGGGTGCGGGTTGGTCAGCGCGGTTCCGTGATAGCTGGCGCGGGCGCTCCGGATCAAGTGTCGCACATCGCGGGCGCTTGGGCCGCGGCCGGATCACCACGGGTTATACGAAGCTCAGGCCGGGGGTGTTCGTTTGCCGCCAGGCCTTCTTCACGAAATCCGCCACCGCCTCGGGGGCCGGCAGGCCCTCGGGCAAAGGGACGGTGCTCGCGTGGCTGGCGTGCAGCTTGGCATGCAACTCGCCCTCGAAGCGTGCGGCCTCAATTGGACTCAGGGCATGGTCCGCGGCGAGGCGGATGCCGGCGGTATAGTGCAGGGCGGGACGCTCGGGAGAGGTTTTCACCGTGCGGCGCGCGGATTGCGGGAATTGCTGCACGTCGAGCGTGGCAAAACGGTGGCCCGGCCCGGGATCCGCGCACTCGGCCGCGGCGATGTGCAGCCCCCGCAGCGTCGATTCCCGGTCACAGGCGTCGGCCAGCCGATCGAGAATGCGCCCCGCCAGCGCAGCAGCCTCGTCATCGGCATGCATCGGCTGGTGCAACAGCGCCTGTACGCACTCGTTCAGCCCCGCCACCGCGATACGGCAGCCCGCGCGTGCCGCATCAAAGTCGGACGCACCACCGCGTGCGAGCAGGGCCAGCGGCCCGTTGCCATGGGCATCAATGAGGGTGTCAAGAAAATCGCGCTTCTCCTGATGCGCCTCCGCGGCGAGGTGGACCAGCGTGTCGATGGTCCGGAACAGCGTCGATTCCTTGCCGGCCTGATAGGCCGCCCGCGGAAGATTCAGTGTAATCTGGTGGAGCACGGTTTCCGGGTTCGTCGTTGCCCCGTCGCGGTGGAAGCGGAAGCGGCAGGGAACGCGCAGTGCCGCGGCCCGGGCCGCGTGTGCCAGAAAACGATCGTGGCCTGCGCTCTGGAAAAAGTTCGGACCGAGGTCGAATACGAGATGCGGCGACTGAAAGCGCATGCCGCTTTCCGCGCTGCGAATCATGATCTCCAGCACGGCCCACGCAATCTGCTGGGCGGCATGCGTAAAGTCGCCATAGCGCTTCTCCAGCACCGCGCCCTTCGGGCCGATGGCTTCCTGGTCGTGCAATGCGTCGGGTACCGTCCAGCACAGGCCCAATTCCGCCGGGGCCGCCGCATCGCCCTGTACCACGGCGCGGTAGCTAAACTCGTAGACCAACATCTCCGCAAAGCGCGCAATGATCTCGTCCGGCGCACCGTTGAGGTACGGCGCAAAGTAGACGTTCACGGCGTCCCATTGCACACCTTCCGTGTAATACTCCTGGAGCAGGTCGTTGCAGCGCGCCATTTGCGCGAGCAGGGTGTCGGCATGTTCGGCCGCTTGGGCATGGGCGCCGCCGCCGGGAAGATCAATGCCGTCGCGCGCGATGGCCGCCAGGTCGCCCTTGCCGTGATAGAGCCGGTCCACCTGGTTGAGTCGGTGTACGTGAATGTCTCCGCGCAGGTGCGCTTCCGCGACGGGTTCCGAGAAGACTTCGGCGAGCGCGTATTCTTTCTTCACCGCGTGGGCGAGCGTGCGGTCCGTGACCGCAGGGCTCTTGCCGATAGTGTCGGGCGTTGCCCCGCGCACGATGTGCGCCGTGTCATACAGGGGGACACCCAGGCGGCGGTGACGCGCCCGGTACTCGTTCAGACCGTGCTCGATCAGTTTCGCATCGACCAGTTCGCGCACCAGCGAAGTGGTCAGCGTGCCGATGCGGGCGACGTGGATCTGCTGTTCAACTTCGAGTGCGATGAGGTTGGCCATCGGCTCTTCGAGGCCCGTCTCGCGCACGAGCGCCGCGACGATCCGGTTGCGGTCCCAGTGGGTGATCGTGTCTCCGCTGGTGCGCACGAGCAATGCGCCATCCGGATGGCCGCCGAGGGCTTCGCGTTCCGTGCGGGCTTCCTCGAGCTCGCCAAGCAGCACGCGCAGGTCGCCTTCCCGCAAGCGGCGAACGCGCGCGCGCCGATCCCGGTAGCGCGCGTAGGCCAGCGCGGTCTTGGCGTGGGCCATGTAGATCAGCACCCGCTCGACGGCATCGTGCACATGGTCGACCGAGGGGACCTCGCCGCCCATCCGCTTGGAGAGATAAATGGCTACCGCCGAGGCCAGGCTGTCGGCCAGATCGCGATCCTGCCCGCCGATGGTTTCGGCGGCCCGAAAGATCGCGTCGGCGATCTTCGCTTTGCAGAAGGCCTCTTCCCGGCCATCGCGCTTCCGGACGAAAGCGATCGGGGCGGGGGCATAGACGTTCGGCAGTGGCAGGCCGAGTTGCGCATCGAAGGCGCCTTCCATCTCGGGCAAGGCGAATTCGGCGAAGAGATCGGTTTGGCCGTCGTCCATGAACGTTGCAGCACCCTCGCAGAGCGGTTTGTTTCCAAGC
>JAUIKJ010000015.1 GCA_030430835.1 Candidatus Hydrogenedentota bacterium | reverse complement strand
CTCCGAGATATCGAATAGACGCGAGAACACACGAAACACATTTCCATCCACCAGCGGCGTGGAAACATTAAAAGCAATACTGGCAATCGCTCCCGCCGTATACCGTCCTACCCCCGGCAATGCGAGCAACCCATCGACGTCCTCCGGGAACCGCCCCCCCAATTCCCCCGAAACTAACTTCGCCGCCTTATGCAGATTCCGCGCACGCGAGTAATACCCCAGTCCCTCCCAGAGCTTCATCACTCGCTGCTCATCCGCCCTCGCCAAATCATCCACGGTTGGAAACGCTTCGATAAACCGCTCATAATACGGCGTGCCCTGCTCCACCCGCGTCTGCTGCAAAATAATTTCCGAAAGCCAAATGCGATAGGGATCCCCCGACCCCCGCCATGGCATCACCCGTTGATGCACCTCATACCAAGCCAGCAATCGCCCCCGAATCGTCCGCACCCGCGAAGGCGAAAGCAGCTTACTTTCGGTCATCAAACGTTCCCCACACCCGGAGGATCTCAAACAAAATAACCCCAAACGCCGTCGCCACATTCAACGTGTTCTTATGGCCCGACATGGGAATCGACACATGAGCATCACAACGCTTCAGGTTCTTGTCGCTAATCCCCGTCACCTCATTCCCAAACACTACCGCCACCCGCTCCGGCCATTCAAAAGACGTATGCGCCACCGCGCGCTCCGTCGTCTCAATCGCCACCACGGGGATCCCCTCAGCCTGAATCGCCTCAATCGCCCGCCCCGTCCGCTCATAATACGTCCAAGGCACATAATCAAAAGCCCCTAGCGCGGTCTTCTCAATCTTCTTATGAGGTGGATGGGCCGACATCCCCGTCAAATGCATATGCTCCACCGCACACGCATCCGCCGTCCGAAACATCGACCCCACGTTATACGCACTGCGAATATTGTCCACCACCACATGCAGCGGATTCCGCGGAATCTCCACCCGGGTGCCTTCATCAGACTCCCTATAAAAAGGTTCAGGCTCAGACATCCGCACGTTCATCCATTTGGTAATCCACCCAGTTTTTTGCTTGCATAGCGATTACGTCCTAGTTTATCATTTGCCGCTTATGCGCGTCGCGTACCCCGCACCGCACATAAAGGGGAAAACCACCCCCACTTTTCGGGGCCCGCGTAGCTCAGTGGTAGAGCACCTCCATGGTAAGGAGGGGGTCATCGGTTCAAGTCCGATCGTGGGCTCCATTATTTTAGAAAATGCACCGAAATCGCCGCCGACAGCAATGGCGCGGCGGCGTTGCATGTAGGCACCATACAATTCGCTCCAAAGAAGTGGAGCTACACAGGAGGGCTGCAAGCCATGGCGAAGGCGAAATTTGAACGTACGAAGCCGCATGTAAATGTGGGTACGATCGGTCACGTTGACCACGGAAAAACGACACTAACATCCGCGATTACGAAAGTACTCGCGACCACGGGCGGTGCCACGGCGATGGATTTCGCCCAGATCGATAAGGCACCCGAAGAAAAAGAACGCGGTATCACTATCTCGATTGCCCACGTGGAGTACGAGACGGAAGCGCGTCACTACGCCCACGTCGACTGCCCCGGCCACGCCGACTACGTCAAGAACATGATCACCGGTGCCGCCCAAATGGACGGCGGTATCCTCGTGGTTGCGGCTGATGACGGTCCCATGGCGCAGACCCGTGAGCACATCCTCCTGGCCTACCAGGTGAACGTGCCCGCCTTGGTCGTGTTCATGAACAAAGTCGACATGGTCGACGACGAAGAACTCCTCGATCTCGTCGAGCTCGAGCTTCGTGAGATGCTCTCCAGCTATAACTTCCCCGGCGACGATATCCCCATCGTCAAAGGTTCGGCCTTGGCCGCAATGGAAGATCGCGACCCAGAAATCGGCGCGAACAAGATTCTCGAGCTCATGAAGGCGGTCGATGACTACATCCCCACGCCCGTACGCGAACTCGACAAGCCCTTCCTTATGCCCGTTGAAGACGTGTTCACCATCACCGGTCGTGGCACCGTGGTAACCGGTGCAATCGCGCAGGGTAAAGTCCACGTGGGCGACAAGGTCGAAATCATCGGCATCAAAGACACCCGCGAGACCACCTGCACCGGCGTCGAGATGTTCCGTAAGGAAATGGAAGAAGGCCAAGCCGGCGACAACGTCGGTCTGCTCGTGCGCGGTATTGAGCGCGAAGACGTGGAACGTGGCATGGTTATCGCCGCACCCAAGTCGATCACGCCCCACACGAAATTCGAATGCGAAGTCTACGTACTTAAGAAAGAAGAAGGCGGTCGTCACACGCCCTTCTTCAAAGGCTATCGCCCCCAATTCTACTTCCGCACGACCGACGTCACCGGTGAGATTTTCCTTCCCGACGACGTTGAAATGGTCATGCCCGGCGACAACATCACGATGAAGGCCGAGATTATCGCGCCCATCGCGATGGACGACAACCTGCGCTTCGCTATCCGCGAAGGCGGACGTACCGTCGGCGCCGGCGTAGTTACGAAAATTATTGAATAAATCCGCATTTTTCGCAGGTTTCCGGCCTCGAGGCGCTCAACCGCCCGAGGCCGCGAAATCAGTGGAATATGCAATCGCGGATGTTCTGGGTACGGGATCCAGGCCCAAGCTGGACATATAGTCCCAAATTCTGCATACTATTCGATTCGAGCGCGTCGCCATTTCATATGACGGCGCGCTTCGGTCATGCAGGAGTGTAGCTCAATTGGTAGAGCATCGGCCTCCAAAGCCGGTTGTTGCAGGTTCGAGTCCTGTCACTCCTGCCATTTTTGAGTAGCGTAACTTATTGCGGGTGTTTATCTTAAGGCTTCGATATGAGTGTATCGACAACAAGCTCGACACCCCCAAGACTTTGGAATAGATCAATCATGGCGAAACAGGCAGACGGACCAGGACCCATCCAGCGATTTCAAACGTTCTTCAACGAAGTGCGTGTCGAAATGACGAAAGTCGCATGGCCCTCGAAAGAAGAAGTAAAGGCTTCGACCTCCGTTGTCCTCATGCTCCTCGCCATTCTCGCTTTCATTGTCGGCACTATGGATATCGTATTCCGTACCGTCGTCGTAACTCTGCTGAAGATTGCGTAGAGGAAACTAACGTGACAAACGGATCCGCACCCATCGATCAGCCAGACGAAGAAGTCGCTGAAGCACGCAAACAAGAAGAGTCCAAAGCAGCGGCCCTCGAAAGCGCGCTGCGCGTAGACCAGGCTGAAGCACGCTCCGAGCAAGACGCGCTCGAAGAAAAAACACGCGAAGCTGCTGAAGCCCTCCTCGCTGGGACCGAAGAAGTCGATCCTGAAGAAGTCGAGCAAGCAAAAGCCGAAGCCGCTGCCGCTGCCCTTCTCGCATCTAACGACCGCACCACGTCCGCAGTCGTCGACGTCACTTCCCCTGTCGAAGAAGAAGACGACGAAGAGTTTGAGCCCCGCGAAATCGATATGGGCCTCGTTGCCCCCGACGACGGCATCGAACGTAAATGGTTCGCCCTACACGCATATTCCGGCCAAGAAGGAAACGTAAAGCGCAACCTTCAGGCACGTGCGGAACAACTCGAACTGACCCACCATTTCGGCGGAATCCTCGTTCCCATGGAAGAGGTCGCCGAAGTCAAAGCAGGTGAGAAGAAAGTTTCCAAGCGTAAATACTTCCCCGGCTACGTACTTGTCCGCCTACCCGAACATCCCGAGACCATCGCCGACTTGTGGCATCTCATCAAAGATACCCCCGGCGTCAGCGGATTCATTGGTGGTACACGCAACCGCCCCACACCCCTCGCCGACAACGAAGTAAACGCGATTATCGAAGAAGTGCGCGGCGAACGGAAACGCCCAAAACCCAAAGTCGCATTCGACGAAGGAGAGCGCGTCAAGATTATCGACGGCCCCTTCGCCAATTTCATGGGCAATATCTCGGAGATCGATACAGAACGCGATCGCCTAAAAGTAATGGTAGAAATTTTCGAACGCCTGACCAGTATCGAAGTCGAGTTCTGGCAGGTGGAACAGGTTTAACGGAGACGGAACAATGCCCCCGAAGAAGAAAATAAAGGCGCAGATCAAGCTGCAAGTGCCCGCCGGCCAGGCGAATCCCGCACCGCCCGTCGGTCCGGCGCTGGGTCAGCACGGCGTGCAGATCATGGACTTCTGCAACCAGTTCAACGAGCGCACCAAGGAACAGGCTGGACTCGTGATCCCGGTGGTCATCGATGTATTCGAGGACCGCACCTTCAGCTTCATCACGAAGACGCCGCCGGCCGCGGTGCTTCTGAAGCGTGCCGCGAAACTGGCGAAGGCCTCCGGCGAACCGAACAAGAAGAAGGTCGGTTCCGTGACGAATGCGCAGATTGAAGAGATTGCCACGCTGAAGATGCCCGACCTGAACGCGGCGAGCGTGGACTCGGCCAAGCGTATGATCGCTGGCACGGCCCGGAGCATGGGCCTGCTGGTCGAAGGATAGTTTTAACCGCATTGTTGGGGTACGCCCCAGGCATACCGTGGGAGGGCTTCGGCCCGCTGGTACCACAGGAGATTTCTTATGCCGACCATCAGCAAGCGCCGCCGTGCCCTCGAAGGCAAATCGGATCCGGCCAAGACCTACACCCTCGGCGATTCCTCGCAGTTCGCGAAGGAATGTGCCACCGCCAAGTTCGACGAGACAATCGAGCTGGCCTTCCACTTGGGCGTTGACCCGCGCCACGCCGACCAGATGGTCCGCGGCTCCGTCTCGCTCCCCCACGGTACCGGCAAGTCAGTCCGCGTGGTGGTGTTCTGTAAGCAGGATGACCAGATCAAGGCGGCCCTCGACGCAGGCGCGATCGAAGCCGGTTCCGAGGAACTGGTCAAGAAGGTTGGTGATGGCTGGACGGGCTTTGACGCGGCGGTCGCTTCGCCGGACATGATGGGCCAGGTTGGCCGTCTCGGCAAGGTGCTCGGCCCGCGCGGCCTGATGCCCAGCCCGAAGGCTGGCACGGTCACCCCGAAGGTGGATCAGGCGGTCGCGGAGATCCTCAAGGGCAAGATCGAATTCCGCGTGGACAAGAACGCGAACATCCATGTGCCGGTCGGCAAGGCGTCATTTTCGAAGGAACAGATTGAAGAGAACGCCGCCGCGGTTATCCAGGCCATCATCAAGGCGAAGCCGAACGCGGCGAAGGGCACATACCTGAAGGCCTGCTGCATGAGCAGCACGATGGGACCGGGCTTCCGGCTGGACACAGCGTCGCTGATGACGCTCTTCAAGTAGTCTTAAGCGGGCGCGGCCAAGGCCGCGCCCTTTTCGTATCTGGAGAACACCATGAGCCAAGGCATTCTTTTTACTTCCGAATCGGTCACCGAAGGGCACCCGGACAAGGTCGCGGATCGCGTCTCCGATAGCGTGCTCGATGCGATGCTGGAACAGGACCCGGCGAGCCGGGTGGCCTGTGAGACGATGGTCAATACGGGCATGGTCGTGCTCTCGGGCGAGATCACGAGCAAGGCCACCGTCGACATTCCGTCCGTCGCGCGCGAAGCGATTCTCGACATCGGCTATTGCGGGGGCGACTCCGGTTTCGATGGGAACAGCTGCGCGGTGCTGGTGGCGCTGGACAAGCAGAGCCCGGACATTGCGATGGGGGTGGACGTCAGCGATACGCACGAACAGGGCGCTGGCGACCAAGGCATGATGTTCGGCTACGCGAGCAACGAGACGGCCGAGCTGATGCCGCTGCCCGTTCACCTGTCGCACCGGATTGGCCTGGCGCTGTCCAAGGCGCGCAAGAGCGGCGCGGTGCCCTGGCTGCAGCCGGATGGCAAGTCGCAGGTGACCGTCGAATATGTGGACGGCAAGCCCCTGCGCATCGACACCATCGTGGTTTCGAATCAGCATTCCCCGGACGTGAGCAACGAGGAGATCCGCGAGACGATCATCAACAAGATCATCGTGCCGGAACTGCCGGAAGAATACGTCACGGGCGAGATTATCTATCACATCAACCCGACGGGCCGCTTCGTCGTGGGTGGTCCTGTGGGTGACTGCGGCCTGACCGGTCGCAAGATCATCGTGGATACCTATGGCGGCATGGGCCGCCACGGCGGTGGCGCGTTCAGCGGCAAGGACCCGTCGAAGGTGGACCGCAGCGCGGCCTACATGGCGCGCTATATCGCGAAGAACGCGGTCGCGGCGGGACTCGCGGATCGCTGCGAAGTGCAGTTGGCCTATGCTATCGGCGTGGCGCAGCCGGTTTCCATCAACGCGACGACCTTCGGTACGGGCAAGATTGACGACGTGAAACTCGGCGCGCTGCTGCGCGAGCACTTTGACTGCCGTCCCGCAGCCATCATTGAGACGCTGGACCTGCGCAAGCCGATCTTCCGCAAGACTGCGGCCTACGGCCACTTCGGCCGTGAAGACCAGGGCTTCCGCTGGGAAGAGACGGACCAGGCCGATGCCGTTCGTGCAAAGGCGGGCGTGTAAGCCATGAAGGTTCAGGACTTCGCATACAACGTTGCGTCCGAGGCGATGAACCTGCTGGAGCAGGAGCAGCACTACAAGATTGCGGAGGAGACCCGCAAGAAAGTGCTGAAGGAAATCGTCGCGAAGGTCAACGATCTGGCGAAACAGTCCCGATAAGAACAGCGAATCAACCGGCCTGCGCCTTCCACGCGCAGGCCGGTTTTTTTGTTGGTATCCGTGGACGCGCAGCACGCACCTTGCATTCTGCGTTATGATAGGCGCGCGGAACGCGCCTGACATCGCGACCCTACGCCCCCAACCGAAACTGGAACGACCCGCGCATGCATGAAGAACCCGAGTTCCTGAAACAAGCCGCCATTCTGTTTGGAACCGCCCTGGCCGTGGCCTGGGCGTTTCGCTACCTGCGCGCGCCTTCCATCATCGGCTTTCTGATCACCGGTCTCGTCATTGGCCCTTCGACCCTGAACCTGATCGATGAGCACCAAGTACACACCTTCGCCGAGGTGGGCCTGGTCTTGCTGCTCTTCACCATCGGCCTGGAGTTGTCCCCCGCGCCCCTGCTCAAGGCGGGGCCACGCCTGCTGGGGGCCACCGGCCTCCAGATCGCCGCCACGGCCATCGTGCCCGTCGTGCTCGTTGCACTCTTCACGGACTTCAGTCTGTCCACTGGCATCATCCTCGGCATCGCAGTGTCGCTAAGCAGTACGGCTATTGTGCTCAAGACCCTGAGCGACCGGCACGAAGTGGGCACCGCCGTGGGCAACATCAGCACCGGCGTCCTGCTGCTTCAGGATGTCTTTGTGATCATCGTAATGCTGCTGCTCCCCTTTGTCGCAAACAGCGCCGAGGGCGGCGTCGGCAGCGCCTTGCTGCAGGCTGGGGGCGGCTTGCTTGTGCTTGGCATTATCGCGGCGGCGGCGCGGCTTGTGTTGCCTTCGGTACTCGCGCAGATTACACGGCACGGCGGCCTCGAACTGACCAGTCTTTTCGCGGTTGTCATGGCGGCAGGGGGCGCTTGGGTCACCTCGACCTTCGGTTGGCCCCCGGCGCTGGGTGCCTGTATCGCCGGCCTCCTGCTCGCCGGTGCGGATCTGCGTCACCAGTTGACCGCGGAGATTACGCCCTTCCGCGACGTGTTCAACGCCCTCTTCTTCATCTCATTGGGCATGCTGGTCGATCTCGATTTTGTGATTGCGCACTGGTGGCAACTGGGCATCGCCATTGGCGCCGCACTGTTGTACAAGGCCGTCGCGGTGGCGGGTGCGGTGCGTGCCGGTGGCTGGCCGGGGCGCGTCGCCATTCAGGCCGGGCTCACTCTCTGCACCGTGAGTGAATTCGGCTACGTGCTCGCTGCGGGCGCCAACGGCCTGAATCTGTTGCCGGATTCGGCACTCACGGGCCTAATCCCCTTCGCTGTCGGCACGATGCTCGCCGGAGCGATACTGGTGCCAATCTCGGGAACGGTCGCCGCATGGATGACGGGGGGACGCGCCACCGACGAAAGCGGTTCGGACGCGCACTCGGAGCTCGGCCTGCAGAGCCACGTGATCATCGTCGGCTTCGGCACGAACGGACTGAATCTGACGCGTGTACTGAAAGCCACGGGTATCGCGCACTGCGTGGTCGAGATGAATCCCCGCCTGATTCGCGAGGCGCGCGGTGTGGATGCGGTGGTGGTGAACGGCGACGCCACACGCAGCGCAATCCTGCATTCGGCGGACATCGCCAAGGCCCGCGCCCTGGTGGTCGCGATCAATGACGATGCTGCCACGCGCAAGATCGTGGCGCAGGCGCGCAGTATGCGTCCGGATCTTTTTATCATTGCGCGCACCTGGCACGCGTCCGAGTTTGAGCCACTCAAGCAGCGTGGCGCGAGCGTGGTGGTACCGGCGGACTTTGAGGTGTCCATCAAGATTTTCGCGCAGGTGCTCGATGAGTTTCGCGTGCCCGACAACATGGTCCAGGCGCAGATCGCGGCGATACGTGCCGGGGGCTATGGCGTGCTTCGCGGCGAGAGCTCCTCGAAACCGGAAGCTTTGGAGGAACTGGTCGGTGCCCTGCGGCTGACCGCGACCCAGACTTACTACCTCGACGACAAGGCCTATGCCGCGGGCAAGACCATCATTGATCTCAACCTGCGCGCAAAGACCGGCGTGAGCATCATTGCCGTGGTGCGCAAAGGGGACCCGCTGGCGAACCCGAGCGCGGACACCCAACTCGAGGCGGGCGATGTGCTGGTACTCGTCGGTAGCCATGCACAGCTGGATGAAGCGCTGCAGCTGCTGCGCGAGGGCTGATTGCGCCGCCCGGACGTGGCACTTTTTCCGGACAGTTGCCGGCGTGGTGCGCATGGACCGGTGAACAGGAAAGCGAATCGTCTCGTACCCCAACACCCGAGCCTGCTATCCTTTCCGCCATGCCATCTCTTCGCGAACAGCTCTTCCAGGAAATCCTCATGGCGCGCAAGCGCGTCTACGCCGCGGCACAACCCACGCCGCTGGAGCGCCTTGCGCTGCCCGTGGACGCGGAGGTCTTCCTGAAGCGCGAAGACCTCTCCCCCATTCATGCCTACAAGTGGCGCGGGGCCTACAATTGCATGACCGCGCTGGACCCGGCACAGCGGGCACAGGGCGTCGTCTGTGCCTCGGCGGGGAACCATGCCCAGGGCGTGGCGCTGGCGGCCCAGGCGCTGGGCGTACGCGCCCATGTCTACATGCCCGTCTCCACCCCGCGCATGAAACAGGAGGCGGTACACCGGCATGGCGGTGCGTTCGTGGAGGTGGTGCTGACCGGCGATTCGTATTCGGATGCGGCGGAAGCGGCCAAACAACATGCCGCGGAATCCGGCCAGTGCTTCGTACACCCCTACGACGATCTCCACACGATGGGGGGGCAGGGCACGCTGGCGGACGAAATTGTGATGTCGGGCCAAGGGCCCTTCGACGTGGCCTACCTGCAGATTGGCGGCGGCGGCATGGCCGCGGCGACGGCCTGTTGGCTCAAGGCTTACTATCCGGAGATCCGCATCGTCGGTGTGGAAGGTGTGGGCCAGGCGAGCATGGGGGCCGCGGTGGCGGCGGGCGCGCCGGTCACGCTGAGCCACGTGGACGTGTTCTGCGACGGCACGGCGGTCAAGCGCGCGGGCGACCTGACCTACCCGCTCTGTGCGGCGCTGATCGACGAATTTATCACGGTGTCGAACGAGGAAGTCGCCGCGGCGATCGAGAGCCTGTGGGAAGCGCGGCGGGTCATCGCCGAACCTTCGGGTGCGATGGGCGTGGCGGGGTTGCTGAAGCAGCGTGCACAGCTCTCGGGACAGCGCGCGGTGGCGGTGTTGTGTGGTGCGAACGTGGATTTTGACCAGTTGGCCTGGATCGCACACCACGCCGGCATCGGCGCCGCGCGCAAGCGCTATTACCGATTTGAGATGGGCGAAGCGCCGGGCGGCCTGTTGCACCTGCTGGAGACGGTGCTGGAGGGCATCAACATAGTCGAAGTGCAATACGGCAAGGTGGACACGCGCCGTGCGTGGCCGGTGATCGGCGTGGAATCCGCGCCACCGGTATTGCAGGCACTCGAACAACGGTTGACCGAATTGGCGATTCCCTATGAGGACGTGACCTCCGCCGCGGATGTTGAGTTTCGAATCATCAACTATGAACCGGATCTCTTCCGCTTGCCCTTTTTCCTGACCTACGAGTTTCCGGAACGTGCCGGCGCATTGCACGATTTGCTGGTGTCCATTCGTGACACGGCGAGCATCTGCTACTTCAACTACACCAGCACCGGCGAACAGGTGGGCCATGCATTGATCGGGTTCGAATTCGAGGACGAATCCCACCGCGCGGCCTTCCTGAAGATTCTGCCCCAGACGGGCCACGAGTATCGGGAGGTCGAGGTCGAGGTGCTCCGGCGCATGCTGTAGTTGCACAGGCTGCATGGACCGGCCCCGGCGGGGTACCATGTCGCCCTGGCGGGAAGGCAACCGAGGTCGCCGATGGCGGATGTACGTATAGCGCAGGTCAAGTCCTACGACGACGCGGCAGCAATGGCGCGATTCGTCGACACCGTGATTGATGATCAGCCGGGCCTGCGCGCGTGGCTGGCCGAGGCGCGGCCCGATCGCCTGGTGGTAGTGAAGCCGAACTGGATCCAGGAATCGCACCAGCATGATCCCGCGGTCTGGGAGCCGGTGATTACGCACCCGAATCTGGTCCTGGCGGTGGTGGGAAAGATCGCGGAGGCGACGCAAGGCCAGGGCACGATCGCCTTGTGCGATGCGCCGCATACCTACGCGAATTTCGAGGCAATCCTGGCCCGGGGGCGGCTCCGGGACCGGCTCCAATTGATTCAGAATCAGTGGCCGGACCTGAAGATCGAGATCACGGACTTGCGCCGGGAGACGTGGATTACGCAGGACGACGTGGTCGTGGATCGCCGTCCGAACCCCCACGATCCGCGCGGCTATACCCGGCTGAACCTCGGTCGCGACAGCCTTTTCTTTGGCCATTGGGGCGAGGGCCATTATTATGGCGCGGACTACGACACGAACGAACTGCACCAACACCATCACGGCGAGGTGCACGAGTACCTGATTGCGGGCACACCCATGCACTGCGACCTCTTCGTCAACCTGCCGAAACTGAAGACGCACAAGAAGACCGGGCTGACCTGTTGCCTGAAGAATCTCGTGGGCATCAACGGCGACAAGAACTGGTTGCCGCACCACTGCGAGGGCACCCCCCGGTCCGGTGGCGACGAGTTTCCCGCGGGCGGGTGGCGCGTGGAGTTGGAGCGCGCATTGAAGCGTGTGGGCCGGCGTGCGGCGCAATCGGTGCCGGGCCTGGGCCCGTGGCTTTTCCGGCAGATGCGCAGCGCGGGCAAGCAGGTACTGGGCGACAGCGAGACGACCATTCGCAACGGCAACTGGTTCGGCAACGACACCACGTGGCGCATGGCGCTGGACCTGAACCGCGCGCTCCTCTATGGCAACGTGGACGGGAGCTGGCGCGATGGCACCCAGCCCAAGCGCTACCTGGCCATCGTGGACGGCATTGTTGGCGGCGAGGGCAACGGCCCCATTGCGCCGGATGCGGTGAACGCCGATCTGCTGATCGCGGGCGATGACCCGGCAGCCGTGGATGCCGTGGCGGCGCGCCTGATCGGCTACGCGGTGGATGAACTGCCGATTGTGCGTCATGCGTTCGATGCGCACCGCTGGCCGATACGGGCGCACGACGTGGATGCGGTGCGTGTCTGGGACGAGCGACTGGCGGACACCTGCACGCTCGCGGACCTGGCCCCGGCGAAGCCGGGCGGGTTTCGGCCGCACTTCGGCTGGACGACCCTGCGCGAGGCGCGCACACATGGATCGTGAGGCGATCTACGCGCGGCTGCCACTGCCGCTGCAGCAATGGGCGGTGAGCGCGGAGGGCCGCCGAATTCGTCGTGTGCGCTTCAATGCGGCCTTCCACCGGCTTCTCCAGGAGTACGAAGCGCGCGGGGCGTGGAGCGCAGATGCGCGGCAGGCCTACCGCGACGAGCGGCTCGCGCGTTTCATCGAGCATGCCGTGCGGAGCGTGCCCTACTACCGCAATCTCTTCCGCGAACTCGGTGCGTCTCCCAATGACTTCCGCCGTCTGGAGGACCTTTCCGCGCTGCCGGTGTTGACCAAGCAGACGGTGCAAGCGCGCGCGGCGGCGTTTGTCTCCGAGGCGGTTCGCCGTCACGACACGATGATGATCCATACCAGCGGCACGACGGGGGCGGGCCTGCGTTTCCCCGCAACCCTCGACGCGCAGCGCGAGCACTGGGCAGTGTGGTGGCGCTTCCGCGGCTGGCACGGCATCAAGTTCGACACGCCGTGCCTCTATCTCGGCGGACGCTCGGTGGTTCCCTCAAGGCAACACAAGCCGCCCTACTGGCGCTACAACCGCCCGGGGAAACAGATTCTCTTCAGCGGCTATCACCTGAGTGAGACGACGGCCGCAGCATACATACGCGCCATGCAGGACAGCGGCTACCGCTGGCTCCACGGCTATCCCTCGCTGGTGGCGTTGCTCGCGGGCTATGTGCTTCAGCGTGGCGCGGAGTTGGATTTCCGCTGGGTCAGTCTTGGCGCGGAGAGTGTGTTGCCGCACCAGCGCGCCGTCATCGAAGCGGCCTTCGGGGTTGCGCCGATCACGCACTACTCCATGGCGGAGGGCGTGGCGAATGTCTCCATGCATCCGGACGGCCGCTATTGTGTGGATGAGGATTTCGCGGCCGTCGAGTTTCTTCCACGGGGCGACGGCAGCCACGATATCGTGGGCACGAACCTTTCCAATCCCGCGTTCCCGCTGATCCGGTACCAGGTTGGGGATCATGCGACCTTACCCGCGCAGGCCGGGCCGGTGCCCTTCGGCCGGGAAGTGGCGGGAATTGATGGGCGCAAGGAAGACTACATCATCACGCGGCGCGGTGCGCGCATCGGCCGGCTCGATCATATCTTTAAGGACATGGTCCACGTGCGCGAGGCACAGATCCGGCAGGAGGAGCCAGGCGCCATGCAACTCTGTATCGTGAAGGGCGCGGGCTACGGCGATGCGGACGAGGCACAACTGCGCGCAGAGACGCAGAAGCGCGTGGGCGACGATGTCGACTTCGAGATCGTGTACACCGACGCACTTCCCCGCGGCGCAGGCGGCAAGCTGCGCTTCGTGCATTCTACGCTGGATCAGGGCCGGATCGATTCCACGGCGTTGTGATAGGATCGGCGGCCATGTACCGAAACACTTATTTCATCGCGCTATTCGTCATCATTCTCCTGTGCTCGGATGTGGCCAGCGGCGCAACCCCCTTGGCCGATTTGCCGCAGGAGCGCGTGAACTATGGCCGCAATTGGCGGGATGCGTACCGCGTGGAACCGGTCAATGGCGTGGCGGAAGTCTCGCTGGGGCCGGCGTCGGCACGCCAGATGCTGCGATTGGGACTGCTTCCACCGAAGGGTGGGAAACACGCAGTTTCGGTGGAAGTGCGCTCAGGAGATACCCTGCTGTATTCCATCGATATGCCGAAGGACCACGCATGGCAGCGGTCGCGTCGGGGCCTGGACGGCATGGAGGACGGCGCCGAATGTATCCTCCGTATTCACACGCCGGAACCCGTATGGATCGGGCCGTGTGAATTGCTCGAACGCGGCCGCAAGGGCGGCAAGGTTATCCTCTATCTCATTGATACGCTCCGCCTGGACCACATGAGCGTCTATGGTTATGCGCGCGATACAACGCCTCGGCTGCGGGCCTTCGCCGACGACGCGGTGACCTTTACCCATCTCACACCACAATCTTCCTGGACGCGGCCATCGGTGGCCTCGTTGCTGACCGGGGTCTATCCGGAACGCCACGGCGCCCGGGACAATCCGGATGTCATGCGTTCGGACCTGCCGTCGCTGGCGGCCGCGCTGATGGCGGGCGGCTATGAATCGCATGTCATCATGAGCAATGGCAATTGCCTGCCCCGCTGGGGGCTGGGCGAGGACTTTTACAACTACGAGTTTGTCCATTCCAAACTGAAAGATGTCGGTGTGGTTGATGCGGCCCTTACCGCCATGCAGTTCGGCACGGAGAAACCGGGGTTCTATTACGTCCACTGTATGGGACCACACAATCCCTACTGGCCGGTGGAGCAGGAGTATTTTGAGCGCTTCCAATCGATGGTGCCCTGGCCGGAGCGGGAGGCCTTTCGCGCGAAAGTGGAGGCGACTGCCGGCCATCAGATCCTGCATGATGTCCGCCTGCTCCTGGGCTTTAATCTTCGGGCACCGAATCCCGGGGCACCAATGTCGCAGCTTGCGACCCCCGAAGCGCTGAAGCAACTGTGCAAGGACCTCTACGACGGCGAGATAGCGTACTCCGATGCCCAGTTCGGGCGGATGATCGACACCCTGAAATCCCGCGGTGAATACGACGACGCGCTCATCATCGTCACTTCGGATCACGGTGAGGAGTTCTGGGAACACGGCGGGGTCTACCATGGTCGCACGCTCTATGAGGAGCAGTTGCGCATCCCTCTGCTGGTGAAGCTGCCCGGCAACGCGCATGGCGGCGCGGTGCGGGAAGGCATCGTGAACATGGTGGATGTGGCACCAACCCTGCTCGATCTGCTCCATCTTCCAGAAGAGCCGCGCTTTCAGGGGCGTTCCTTTGCCGAGCTGCTGACGACGGGGAAGGGCGATGGGCGCCTGGCTCATGCGTCCCTGATGAGCGTAAAGTTTGCGCGCGACGAGCGCACCGCGAAGAATACGGATTGGAAGCGCTTCGAGGACATCAACGCGGAGGCGACCTTCTACTACGATCTGGTACAGGATCCGGGCGAACAGCACCCCCGCAAGGACGCGCCTGAGGCCCTTCAGGATGCCCTCGGCGCGGAGCTCCGCCGGCGTGCGGCGGCGACCACTGGTGGCCTGAACTTTTTGATCACGGGCCGTCTCTCCGCGGCACCGGAGATCACGGGCCGCATCACGGCACCGGGCCTGAAACATGCGCGCCTCCATTTTCCAAAGGAACTTGGTGCGTTACACCGCGATGGCGATACGGTGGCCTTCCGGTTGCGCTTCGAGAAGCTTGAGGACCGGGCGGCCTTCGAGCAGGATGATCAGGCACTGATCGTGCTGGATGTCCCTGCAGATGCCGAGATTCACTTTGAGGCAGCGCGCGAGGGGCAACCGATGGACGCGGCGGCCTTTCACCTTGGACCGGACTGGGCCGCGCCCGCGGGTCTGGATCGCCTCCGGCCGGAGGCCGTGTTGTCGGCCCCGGAGGGCCCCGCACGCGCCAAGCTCCCGAAGGGATTCCACGTTTACACGTGGTACGTTCCGCCAGTCACGCAAGTAGACGCAGCGAGCCTGGACCCCGAGTTGCGGGAAAACCTGCGCGCCCTGGGATACCTCGAGTAAACACCCTGCACCAGTGCGCGGGTACCTTAAGAAAGTCTTTAGCCATGTATACCGCCCATCCCCCGCTCCGTGCCGTTGCCTTTGATCTCGATGGCACCTTGATCGATTCGACAGATGCCATTGTCGCCTCGTACCAGTACGCTTTCGAATACTTTTCGCTTGCCGTGCCGACACGGGAGGCGGTCATCGGGTCGATAGGGCATCCACTGCCGGCGCAGCTCGGCATGATGGGCATGATCGACATTGAAGCGGCCATCGGAATCTATAAGCCCTACTACGATCAGGTCGCGCCGGACCTCACGATACTCTTGCCGGGAGCCGAGTCTTTTCTCACGGCCCTGGGTGCGCGTGGGATGGGGG